>CAZFOP010000035.1:0-15102 GCA_964520085.1 uncultured Solibacteraceae bacterium
ATCGGTGCGGCTGCGCGGGGCGGAGAAGCTGGGCACCAAGGCGGAGATCAAGAACTTGAACTCATTCCGCTTTTTGAAAGAGGCGCTGGATTACGAGATCGTGCGCCAGGTGGCGCTGATCGAAAGCGGCGGAACAGTACAACAGGAAACGCGGTTGTACGATCCCGATTTGGGCCAGACCGCCGGCATGCGCAGCAAGGAACACGCGCACGATTACCGCTATTTCCCGGAGCCAGACCTGGTGCCGCTGCGGATTGGTGAGGCGTGGCTGGCGGAGATCAAGGCCACCATGCCCGAATTGCCGGCCGCGCGGCGGGCGCGCTTCACCAGCGAGTATGGCTTGCGCGAATACGATGCCGGCGTGCTGACGCAGACGCGTGCGTTGAGCGATTACTTCGAAACCGTAGCGCGCATTTCGGGCGATTCGAAGACGGCCGCGAATTGGGTGATGGGCGACCTCGCTGGCGCGCTGAGTGCGGAGGGCAAGCAGATCGGCGAATCGCCAGTGAGCGCGGAGAATTTGGGCGCGCTTGTGAAGCTGATGGCAACGGGCGAGCTCTCGGGCAAGCTGGCCAAGCAAGTCTTCGCCAAGATGTTTTCGACTGGCGACACCGCGGCGGCGATCATCGAGCGGGAGGGGCTGAAGCAGATCAGCGATACGGGCGCGTTGGAAAAGGTGATCGCGGACGTGATCGCGGCCAGCCCCAAACAGGTGGAACAATATCGCGGCGGCAAGACCACGGTGATGAATTACCTGGTGGGCCAGGCGATGAAAGCCACTCGCGGGCAGGCCAGCGTGGCGGTGGTAACGGAGTTATTCAAGCAGAAGCTGGGGTGAAATATGTTGCAGGTTGGCGATAAGGCTCCCGATATCGCGCTGCGCACGGATAGCGGCGCGGAGTTCAAGCTGTCCGCGCTCAAGGGCAAACGCGTGGTGCTGTATTTCTATCCCAGGTCGAACACGCCTGGCTGCACCATCGAAGCCTGCGAGTTTCGCGACGGCATTACGAAGTTCGAGAAGAAAGGCGCGGTGGTGGTGGGCGTCTCGCCCGACAAGCCGGCCGCGCAAGCCAAGTTCAAGGACAAATTCGATCTGCCATTCACGCTCCTGGCCGATGAAGAAAAAGCCGCGGCCCAGGCCTATGGCGTGTGGAAAGAGAAGAACATGTACGGCAAGAAGGTGATGGGCATAGTGCGCAGCACCTTCGTGATCGGCGCCGACGGCAAAATCGAAAAGATCTACGCCAAGGTGAAAGCCGCCGGCCACGCCGCGGAAGTGCTGGCCGGGCTGTAGGCGTCGCCCTGGCGATCGCCCCCGCTACTGTACTCCGCCCGCGGCGGCGTGAATGTCTTCGAGCATGGTGGTGGAGTGTAAGCTTTGCGGGGCGAAGCCGCTGGTCTCCAGCACGCGCTCGACCTCGCCGATGCGGTTGCGGTACGCGGGAAACTCGACCACCGTCTCGGGGCCGTGATGAATCTGCGGGTTGATCGGGAACGGGACTTGGGCCAGCGCCTCGAGCAAGGCTTCCAGACGGCGCGGATCGACCCGGATCGAGACGGCGAGCAATTCGCCTTCGTTGGTAGACAGATTGAAGCCGGACGCTGCCGGATTCAGCCAGACGCTCATGGGTAACTTCTCCCTTCACATCCAGCGATGGGGACGCTCAACAGCAAAAAGCCCTGGAGCCAGGGGCGCCAGGGTCAATGCCTTCGAGCAGACCGAATCGCCTTTAGCATTTTTTTCCGTGGTTGCAATTAGCCAAGGCGCCGAAGCGCCCTAAATCATTCCACGTCGATTTCAGCCTATCACGGCCAATGCCGGAGATCAATGAGATTCGGGGCGAAGGGACGGTAGCGGTGGTCGAATGGTTCCAGTACTCACTTGAATTGCGAACGGGAATAGGAAAAGCCGAGATCACTGCCGGCTCAGCATCCTGCGCCACGAGGTTGGGCGAACAGTGCCCCGCGTGGCCGCGACAGTTCACGAGCCGCGTCGCAAGGCTGGCCACAACAGGCGCGGCAAACGAGGTGCCAAAGTGGAACCAATTTGCCCCACTTTGGCGTCATCGAGGAGCCGGACGACTGCTTCAGATTTGATTATCGCGCCTAAGCGTGTACGGTGGCTCTGGCAAACCGGCCGGAGAGAACCTAATTCTTTGGTCAGATGTGAGTTAAGAGTGTTGCAGCGGGCCATGACCGAGCCTGAGCGAATCGTTGGGAAAGGGAAGAAGCCATGCCACGAAAAGCGACGATCTGTCTCAGCGGTCCGGTCGCGGCCAGATGTGTATAAACATTTGGCCGGCGAAAGCTCCTGCTCCGCGAGTAGGACCGGAACCCAGAGGCAACAGGCTGCGCTGTAAGATAGAATCAACACCAGAATGCGGCCTCTTCTGTTTGCGCTGTTTGCCTCCACCGCGCTGGCCAGGGTCACCATTTTCCCGCTCCCGCAGTAAATCCAGTCCGACCGGTTCATCGCCCGGGTCGACGGCCGGCCCGTACCCGTGGTCCACGCCGCGTCCAACTATTATTTCGTCAGCTTCGAACTCGAAGGCGCAGCCACCGTTTCGATCACCGCGCCATCGGACGATTACTGGGCGAAAGGCGTGGAGGTGCAGCCCTGGCGGCACAACCTTCGCCCGGCACGCGCCGGCCGCACCATCGGTTTCCGCGTTTCGCAGCCTATCAAACTTTCCATCACGCGGCCCGGCGAGTACTCGGCCACTTCCGAAATGCTCTTTCTATTCGTCAACGCGCCCGAAAAGAACCCGCCGCGCGAAGGCGACCCGGGAGTGCAGTATTACGGCCCCGGCCTATATCGCCGCAGCATTGACGCAAAAAGCGGCGATACCATCTACCTCGCCGGCGGCGCCGTTATCCACGGCAGTCTGAACGTGTGGGGCGCTCAGAACGTCAAGATCCTCGGCCGCGGCATCGTGATTTACAACGGCCCGCAAGATGGCGCCATCGACGATGCCTGGCTGCACGTTCCCAACTGGCACGCCATCGTGATGGACAATGCGCGCAACATCGAGGTGAGTGGTATCGTCTGCGTGGTGCGCAGCCGCACCTGGATGATTCAGATGCAGGATTCGCGCCAGATCCGCTTCGACAATGTGAAAGTGATCGGCGGCTGCCCGGGCAACGCCAATCAGGATGGCATGGATTTCATTGGATCGAGCGACGCCGTGGTGCGCGATTGCTTTATACGCGCCTCCGACGACGATTTTTCGATCATCGGCAATTGGCTGGGCTACAACAAGGCGAACTGGACCACACCCGGCCACGATGTCGCGAACATCACGGTGGAGAATTCCGTCCTCTCCACCAGCATCTCGAACGTCGTTCGCGTGAACTGGCCGCGCAAGCAGTTCAACAGCAGCAATTTCACCATGCGCGACTCCGACGTGATCCACATGGGGCTAGGCGGCTGCCTGGTTCCCTTCGCGTTACTGGAAATCTGGGCCGACCCCGGCGGACATGGCAATCACTCCGGCTATCTTCTCGACGGCATTCGCCTGGAGGACTGGTATTCGCTGCTACAGCTTCGCCAGCCCAATCCAGGCATCCACGATGTGAAGCTCCGCAACATATGGTCTCTCGAAAGCCCATCGCTGGTGCCGTCGGTTCTGTCCGGAGCCGTGAGTGGCGTGACGCTCGAAAACGTGAAGGTCGGGGAGCTTCCGCTCGACGTGGCGCCGGGGGCCGAGCCTCCTGTCC
Source organism: uncultured Solibacteraceae bacterium (assembly GCA_964520085.1). Taxonomy (GTDB): domain Bacteria; phylum Acidobacteriota; class Terriglobia; order Bryobacterales; family Bryobacteraceae; genus Bog-375. Next base: position 3,718 of record CAZFOP010000035.1, read on the forward strand.
GGACCCAAGGCGATGGGCCGCAGGCTTCTTTCACTTTCAGCCCGGATGCGATCGTTCCGCACCGGAAAGCCCACTTCGCCGCAGCCGCCGGAACGAACCTCACCTATGAATGGATGTTCGGCGATGGAACCTTTGCCAAGGGGCGCGAGGTACGTCATGCATTCCCCGACGCCGAGGGCACGCTTCGCGACGGCTCGGGCCGTTTTCGCGTAATGCTGAAGGTGACCGATGCCGAGGGCCGCACCGATTGGGCCTCGCATTCCGTCGTCGTTACTTCGTCGCTGCGCAATCCCGACCCCGTCCCGAGCCTGGCGCCTGGTCTGCGTTACCGCTATTTCGAAGGCTCCTGGAGCCGGCTGCCGGAATTCGACGCGCTCACCAGCGTGGCCGAAGGGGTTGCCACGAAGCTGGATCTCTCCGTGCGCCGGCGCGAGAACGACTACGCCCTGGTCTTCCATGGCTACATTCGGGTTCCCGCCGATGGCGGTTATACCTTCACGCTGCTGTCGAAGGACGGCGGAAAGCTGGAGATCGGCGACACCGTCGTCGCCACCAGCCCGGCGCCCGTGGCTCAGGTTTGTGGATCGGTAGGCAATATGGTGCAAGCGGCGCGCGGCAGCATTGGATTGGCGGCCGGTCTGCACACCATCAGCGTCGCCGTCACCGATACCACGGGTCCCGACGGTTTCGCCGTCAAATGGGAAGGCCCCGGTGTGCCGCAGGCCGACGTCCCGTCCAGCGCGCTGTTCTACGCAACGGATTAGTCCGCGTTTTTCGATCACGGGGTGCGAGGGGTAGCTTTGTCCGCAGTGCCGGAATTCGTGACGACGCTCCGGAGGCGGCCGGGTGTCGCGCGCGGCAAGGTCAAGAAAAGCCGAGACGACTCTCGGCTCTGCAGGCCTGGAGGCCTGCGCCCCGGTGGCTAACGCCCTCCGGGCTGAAGACTTTTCCGGACGTACCTGTGCGCTCGGAATCCGATACGGCGACCGTGAGGGAGCGGTTGGCAGAGTCATTACCCAACGAGCTGTAAGGCCGCTATTGCGCCCGGAACTCCGTCCACGGCCTGGCGTCCATGTCGTTGAGGATCCGCCCGTACCACCCATATTTCGGGTACCGCGCCAGGTGCGAAGCGGAATGGAAGTCGCGGCCGCAGGCATGGCCCAGGGCGGCCGTGAACGACATCTTCGCGGCCAGGGCGGCGCTGGTCACCTTGTTCTGCACCGCGCCGGCGGGAGCGTACGGCTCCAGCCAGTCCGATGCGCCACGTGGGGAAATCTCGATGTGGCCGCACAAGGTGCGCTCGCTCGGCTGAAACTCTTTCGCAAATGTGTCGTAGTGGTCGGCGAGAAAACGCTGTCCGGCGGCGATGTCGATCTTGCCCCGGTTCTCTTCCATCAGCGCCAGCCAGCGGGCGTGGCGCGCGTTTGCCGAATGGCCTGCGTCATCGGCCTTGAACGAGGTTTCCTCGCGGATCAACTGCGGATCAATCGGAAAATTCGAGCCGGCGAAGAAGCCGTCCCGCTTGCGCTGCAAATGGACATTCTTGAGGCCCAGTTCCAGATCCGCGATCTCGTTCGTGTTGCGGTCGGCTACCAGCCAGTTGTTGGCATAGCCGCCATTGTTGCCGTCTTTCATGATGCGCGCGAAATCGTCGATGGATGCGGCGTACTGCATGGCCTTGCGTGCGCGCACGAATTCGGGGACGCCATTCGGGTCAAAACCGGAAAAGCCGCTGATGGTGGTTTCCGTGATGAGGATGCCGGCGGAGTTGATGCCGAAATCGTCGCCGCTGTCGATCAAACCGGCCATGCCGTCCATCAGGATGCGGTAACCCTTGGCCGGCACGATATCGAAAACGACATTCCAGCGCTCGCCATCGGCATAAGTAGTCCAATTATTGTGGCCGATCACGACGCGGCCGTCCGCCGTGTAGCTGCCTGTGGCGACGAAAGCGCTGCAATGCTCCGCCGTGCCACCGGTCTTGTGGTTGAGCTGCCTGGTGTAGTAGGTCACCTCCGTCCAGGAATTCAGCGCCACGATATCCCACAGGTCGAGCTTGCTGCCGCGCGCCTTCACACCTTCGGCGATGCCGTTCAATTCGGCGCGGTACTCCTCCTCCACATGCGGCCAGAAAATGTCGCGCGCCGTCGCGCGGAAGAATGCCCAGTCGCGCTTTTCATCGTGCGTGAACTCGGTTGAGATCACGTTGACGTTATCTTCGATCTCCGTGGCCAGCAGAAACCCGTGCTGGAATCCGACTTCGGCGGGCGAGCCTTCCAGGTGAACCTGTATCCAGCCATTGCGCTCGGCGACCCGCGAAGCCTTGCTCAGACGCGGATCGGAGCTGGGATCGCCGGAGACGACCGTCAGCGCCACGGCTAACAGCAAAGTGGAAAAGAGGAGAGTGCGATGCATTGCCGTTATTATAGTAATGCAGCCGGCGCTGCGTTGGGATCGGAAAACGGCGGGCAAGCTAAAGCATGCCCCACCAATGCGCATCTTCGGTGGGGCATGCTTTAGCTTGCCCGTATTAAAAGGAGTTGGGTGCCCGCGATTTCGGATATGACTCACAACTCCATCATCATTGCCCTCGACGTCGAGACCGCGGCGGAAGCGCGCGCCTTGGTGAAGCGCATCGGCGGCAGCGTGGGCTTTTACAAAGTCGGGCTGGAACTGTACGCCGCGGCCGGCCCGGAGATCGTGCGCGAGTTAATTGGCGAGGGCAAAGACGTTTTCCTCGATCTCAAGATGTATGACATCCCGGAAACCGTGAAGCGCGCGGTGGCGAACGTGGCGCGCACCGGCGCGCGGCTCCTGACCGTGCACGCGGTCGGCTCCGTGATGCGCGCGGCGGTGGAAGGCCGCGGCGGCGCGGGTTTGAAGCTGCTCGCGGTGACCGTGCTCACCAGCTTCGGCCGCGAAGATATGGACGAGATGGGCTACCGGGGCGAGATCGCCGAACTGGTGGGACACCGCGCGCGCCTCGCAATGGAGTGTGGAGTGGATGGAGTAGTGGCGTCGCCACTCGAAGCCGCCGCGCTGCGCCGTCTGCTAGGCCCCGCGCCGATCATAGTGACGCCGGGTGTGCGTTCGCCCGGCGCCGACCCTGCCGATCAGAAACGCGTCGCCACGCCCGCCGAAGCTATGCGCGATGGCGCCAGCTACCTGGTAATCGGGCGGCAGGTAACAAGAGCCGCCGATCCCGCCGCCGAAGTGGAGCGGATTCTCAAAGAGATCAGTGGCGAGCTTAGCGGCGCAGGCCCCCGGCCTGCGTAGGCGCCGTTGCATACTATGAGTTGCGATGCTCCGAAACGGCGTTTGGCGCTGGGTGTGCTTTTACTGTCTGCCAGCCATCTGCCAGCAGCGGCCACCCGTCATCGACGCTCTGAAACAGCGCGTTCTCGACGATCTCGCTCATCTTCCCAACTACACCTGCACGGAGACGATCGAGCGGTCGACCCGTGGTGCCCGGTCCCGATCGTTCGAAGACGTCGACCGCTATCGCGTGGAAGTCGCCTATGTGGGAGGCAAGGAGCTATTCGGCTGGCCTGGCTCTGACAAGCTCGACGAGCCGGACCTGACCACAATGGTGCCAGGCACGGTTTCGAACGGAGAATTCGCGCTACTGGCCGGCTTAACGTTCAACTCTCCCAGCGTGGTTTTTGCCGATGTGCGTGAGAATCTGATCGACGGAAAGCCGATGTTGCGATGCCAGTACCGCGTGCCGGTCTCCGGCAGCGGATGGATTCTCGGCGTGCCCGGTCAGCAGGCCCAGATCGCATATCACGGCTCGATGCTTGCGGATCGGGAGCGGCTCGACCTGCTCGCGATCGACTCCGCTGCAGACCAGATTCCGCGCTCGTTCGGATTCAAGACCGTCTGGAGAAGTGTCGAGTTTGCGCGCGTCAAGATCGGAGAATCGGAGTTTCTCCTGCCCGCCCACGCCACGCTGCGGGCCGCCGGCTTGGACGGCGACGAACTGAAGAACGAGATCCGATTCAGCGGTTGCCATCAGTACTCGGTTGAAACCGAGATTCAGTTCGAGGCGGTCGATGCGTCCACCACGCGCACCAAGGTAGGTGCGCCGAAGGTGCCGGCCGCGGCCAGCCCGCCGGTCGAGTCCGTCCGCCTGCCCGCCGAATTCGACGCGGAACTGGACCTCGAAAGCGCGATCGACAGCGATACGGCCGCCGTTGGCGATCCATTTATCGCAGTGCTGCGCCGGGCCGTCACCAAGGATGGTCTCACGCTAATCCCGAAAGGCGCTCTATTGCACGGAAGGATTTCGCGTCTCGATCTTGTCGGGGGGCGCCGCTACCTCGATCTCCGTTTTCTCTATTTCGACGCCGGCGGCCAGCACGTCGACATCGGCGACCGCGACAATAGCTTCAGCGGTTACATCGGCGGAGATGTTTCCGCCCGCGAACCTGGTCCGCTTCGTTCCGACGGCAGGCGCTTGCGGCTCACCACCGACCACAGCGTCATTCTGCATTCCCGGCTCGGGAATACCCGGTGAAATAACTCCCCGAATCCGCTATGCCGGCCGCAGGCCCAGCCCCGCCCGTTCCGGCAAAATCAGCTTGCCTTTCTCCACTCTCACGCCCGTGAATGGGTCGTTGGCGATTAGCAGATTCCCGTCGAGATCGGCGTAATCTACCAGGGGCGAAAGCTGCGCGGCGGCGGTTACCGTCACCGAGCTGGACACCATGCAAGCCAGCTTGGCGCGGCTGGCCCCCGACCTGCGTAGCACCGGCCAAATCGATTTCCCTACTGCTTGACTGAGACAAGGATCAGCCTGGGCGAGCCGAGCTGGTAGGGTTCTCCATTGATGGAACCGAGCAGATCCTCCGGCTGCAACCCTGCAGCGACGTGCATGCGGCAGATCTCGTTCACCGTGAGCACGTAGCTGCTGCTGGGCCGCTTCTCCGCTTTGCCATCGCGAAGGAAAGTGTACTCGATGTCCAGGCGCCCTTCGCGCGGGTGGTACTGGTTTTCACTCAGCATGTAGAGATCGCCGAGCCGAAACCATCGCGTCGTTTGCCGGTTGGGAAGGATGGATTCGGCGGCCATCCCCGTTTCGATAACGAATCGCGAACCCGGTTTCAGAGCACGAGACACGGCCTGCAGAAAACCACCGGCTTCATCCGGATCGAGATAGCCGAAACTGTTCCCGAAGCAGAATGCGCCGTCGAACTCTCCATGCCAGGTCAGTTGGCGCATGTCTCCTAAGATCCACTCTGCGGGAAGCAACCTGCTGGCCTGTCTAGCTTCGGCAATATACTCCTCGGCCAGGTCTACTCCGGTCACGCGGCAGCCTGTTTGGGCCAGACGAATCGAGTGGCGTCCGTTGCCACACGGGACGTCGAGCAGGTGCAACGACTCAGTCGCATGCAAGGCTTTTTGCAGGAATTCCACCTCGGCGCGGGTTTGTTCTGCGGGGACGGCGAGACGCTAAAAATCCAACGCGACGCCACGAAAAAACTCAGTTTGCCAATTCAAAGACATTTCTTCTCCTAGGACACACTTAGGCTGCGAGGGATGGCCGCGAAGAAGAAGTTATCGGGTAGCGTTCGTCAAAGGCGCTTTTGTAGAATACCAGGACCGCAGCGAACCCGCAATTCGGCCCGCAGCGTATGTGCCCGCCCAACTTCCCCTTAGTCCTAAGCCGGCCGCAGGCCCAACCCTGGCCGGTCGGGTAGAATCAGCTTACCCTGCGCCACGCGCACGCCGGTGTACGGATCGTTCGCGATTAAGAGGTTGCCGTCGAGATCGGCGTAATCGACCAGCGGCGACAGGTGCGCGGCGGCGGTTACCGTCACCGAGCTCGACACCATGCAGCCGAGCATCGTCTTCATCCCCAGCGCTTTCGCCACCGCGATCATGCGCCAGGCTTCCAGCAAGCCGCCGCTCTTATCCAGCTTGATGTTGACGCCGTCGTAGGCATCTCTGATTTTCGGAATGTCGGCGGCGTGCCGGCAGGCTTCGTCGGCGATGACAGGGATGTGTACGCGGGCGCGCACCCAGCGGGTTTCTTCCACCATGTCCGCGGGCATGGGCTGCTCGATGAATTCGACACCCTGTTTCTCCAGCCAGTTGATCTTGCGCACCGCTTCTTCTTTGTCTTTCCAACCTTCGTTGGCGTCCACGCGGAGCGGTTTGGAAGTCACACTGCGCACGGCTTCGATGGTAGCCTCGTCGGTCGAGAGGCCGACCTTCACCTTGAGCACGGGGTAATCCGCCGCCTCGCGCGTCTTCTGCCGCGTGATCTCGGGCGTGTCGATACCGATCGAAAACGTGGTCACGGGCGCGTCGGCGCGGTCGAGTCCGAAATACGAGTAGAGCGGAACGCCGAGCTTCTGTCCGACCCAGTCCATCAGCGCGATATCGATGGCGGCCTTGCCCGCCCACGCGCCATCCACACGCGCGAAAACGGCCGCCATCACCTTGTCGAACTGCATCGGATCGGCCGCCAGCAACAGGCCGCGCACGGATTCCACCGCCGCCAGCGCGCCGGCGGCATCCTCATGATAGCGAACAATCGGCGCGCCTTCGCCGTGGCCGGTGATGCCGTCGCGCGTGTAAGCGACGTGCAGCATGTCGCGATACTGGCTCGACGACATGGTGGTGGTCCAGGTGTGGCGCAGGTTGAGGCGGACGATTTTGGTTTCGAGCGCCGTGCCGCCGCTGGCCGCCGCCATCCGGCTCAGCGGCAAGGCCGCCGCGGTTGTGACGAAGCTTCTCCGGTTCATTTCACTCTCCTCATCGCCACCAGCAGGCTCGCCCAGTGCGGGTCATCCAGACTGTCGATGCGCACCATGGGCGTCTGGTGGGCTGTCGCGCTGATGAATTGGCCGTCGCCCAGATACATTCCGGTGTGCGTGATGCGCTGCGGCGAAGCGCCGAAATAGAGCAGGTCGCCGGGCACGAGATCGGCGCGGCCGCTCACCGGCGTCATGCCGCTCCAATCGGCTTGCGGCTGCGCATCGCGCGGCAGCATCACGCCGCGGTGGCGCTCCAGCATTTGTGTGAAGCCGGAACAGTCGTAACCGAAGCTGGAAGTTCCGCCCCAGGTGTATGGCAGGCCCAGGAAGCGCCGGCTCAGCGCCAGCATCTCGGGCGTGCCGATGGGCTCGGTGCTGAAAGTCAGATCGCCCGACTGCACCCAACCCACGCGCCCATCCGCCAGTACGGTCTGCCGCCAGCGGCCTTCCAACTCACCGCCCGCAATCTCCAGCCGGGTTTCAAACGGAACGGTCAACATGGGTGCGCGCGTCCTCACGTCGGGCTCGCGATAGATATGCGCGGCCAGGCTGGAAACCGCGGCCACCTGCCCCGACACGGCGTAGGGCGGGCCGATCTTCAGCGCGGCCAGCGGCGTCCAGCCGGCAAAGTCGTCCGCCGTGCGGATCCGTGCCCAGCCTTCGCTCTGCTCCAGCACGGCCACGTTCGATCCGTAAATCGCCTGCGAGGTCACGTCGGCGTCTTCCGATGGTTTGGAATACAGGTTCACGACCGGCCGCAGCACGACCGCGTTCGGCAACGCCGCCGCCAATAATGCCACCGCCACGCCGATCACACTCTACAGCGTACCGCAGGCGTCCCAGAGACTTCGCGCTCAGTGCGCGACACTGAACTGCAATGCACTTTGGTTTTCGCCGGAAACGGCGGATTTCCGCGCATAGGCATACGCCGGGCTGAGTGGCGTCGGCTCCGGGGGACTACGGGCAAGCTAAAGCATGCCCCACCAATACCTTGCGCACGGTGGTGGGGCATGCTTTAGCTTGCCCTGACCACAAGAGAACTGTCCGCCAGCCACTTCCAGGTCGCGCACCCCTTCGCGCCAGGGAGTATCATCGTAGCCATGAAAACGAAATCCCTGTCCGCGTTCGTTTTGCCGTTGCTCTGTGCATGCCTTTCCGCGCAGGTTCAGCCGCCCGCCAAGAAGCTGCTGGTGATTGGCGAAGTCAAAGGATTCGAGCACGATTCGGTGTCGCACGCCATGGCCACCATCGAAAAGCTGGGCCGCCAGACAGGCTTGTGGGACACGTACATACGTACCGATGCCGAACTCCTCACCAAGGCCAAGCTCGCCAACAATGCGAAGAACCTCGACTATTTCGACGCCGTATGGTTCTACACTACCGGCGATCTTGGCCTCAGCGATCAGCAGAAGGCGGATCTGCTCTCCTTCGTGCGCGACGATGGCAAGGGATTTTTGGGCGCGCACAGCGCCACAGACACTTATTACAACTGGCCGGAATATGGCGACTTGATCGGCGCCTATTTCAACGAGCATCCCTGGATGCAGGTGCACTGCATCATTCGCACCGAGGACAAAACCTTCCCGGCTACTGCGCATTTCCCGGACCGGTTCCCATTCTACGACGAGATATACCAATTCAAAGCGCCTTACTCGCGCGATAAGTTGCGCGTGCTGATGAGTGTGGACCCGGATTCGGTGGATCTCACCAATCCGAAAGTGCACCGGACCGACAAGGATTTCGCCGTCACCTGGGTACGCAACTATGGCAAGGGGCGCGTCTTCTATTCCTCGCTCGGCCACCGCGACGAAGTCTGGGATATGCCAGACATCCAGAAAATGTGGATCGAGGCCGTGAAATGGACGCTGGGCCTGACGGCGGGCGATGCCTCGCCGAGGCCGCAGGGCGGGCGCTAACGCGCGGGACACAAACTTCACCCGAAGATGCGTGGGCCAGCCCGGAGGGCGAAAGAAAATAGCCGGTGCGCCAGCACTGGGACCACTCGTGAAACGATCCAGCCGCGGGACGGGGCGAAAGAGTGACTGCGCGTTTGCTGCCGCTTTGGCCGCTCTCTTCCGCCCCGTTCCGGGGCTACATGATTCGATGCCGGGTTCCCAGTGCTCGCGCACCGGCTATTATCTTTCGCCCCTTTCGGGGCTCGCGTCTCCCCCGTCGACGCACCGCCTTGCGCGCCACTGCGCGGTGATATTCTAATTCCGTCATGCGCATTCCATTTCCGCTCACAGCGATTGCTCTGTTCGCATTGGTCACGGCGCTGCCGGCCCAGACCGGCAATTCCCCGCTGGGCATTTTCGAGGCCCAGCAGGACGTGGGCGCCAACCCGATGCCCGGCGCCGCCACGTTCGACGCCGCGACTGGCGAATACCGCGTGACCGGCGGCGGCGCCAACATTTGGGCTGCCACCGATGCATTTCACTTCGTGTGGACCCGCGTCACCGGCAATGTCGACTTCAGCGCCGATGTGCAGTTCGTGGGCGCCGGCGTGGTGGCACATCGCAAAGCCGTTCTGATGGTGCGGCGGGATCTTACGCCGGATTCCCAGTATGCCGATGTCGCGTTGCACGGAGACGGCCTCACTTCACTGCAATTCCGTACGTCGGCGGGCGGCGGGACCGGGGAGATTCGCTCCAGCGTGAATGCTCCCATCCACATCCGCTTGGTGCGCTTCGGCAACTCTTTCACGGCCTATGCCGGCAGGCCCGGTGAAGAGTTGGCGGCCACGGCTTCGCAAGAGTTGAACGGCTTGGTCGACACTGTCTATGTGGGGCTAGGTGTGTGTTCGCACGATGCCGGCGTGCTCGAAACCGCCATATTCAGCAATGTCAGACTCAACAATCTCAGCGGCCGGATCGGCCCAGGGTCGAGCATGAGGAACATGAACAATCCACAACCACCGCACTTCCGCAGCAAGATCGCCATCTACGATCTCGCCGCGCATTCCACCCGCATTGTCTACCAGGCTGACCAGGTAATCGAAGCACCCAACTGGTCGCGCGACGGCAAGTTTCTCTTGATCAATACCGAGGGCCACCTGTACCGGCTGCCGTTAGAGAGCGCAGGCGAGCCCAAGATCGAGCAGATTAGTCTCGGTCTGGGCGGCTACATATGCAACAACGATCATGACCTGTCGCGCGACGGGAAGTGGCTGGCGTTTTCCGCTTCCAGCGTGTCGTCGCCGAAGTGGGTGATGCTTTCCTCCTCCGGCCCGGCCTCGCATCAGTCTCAGGTTTACCTGGCCAAGGCCAATGGCTCCGGCGCCCATTTGATGACCCCGGCCGCGCCAAGTTACTTCCACGGATGGTCGCCCGATGGCAAGTGGCTGGCCTTCGTCGGCCAACGCGAAGGCGGCGCGTTCCACCTCTACCGCGTCTCCGCTGCCGGCAGCGCCGAACAGCAACTCACCACCCAGGGCACCTACGACGACGGTCCCGAGTACACTCCCGACAGTAAGTGGATCTACTTCAACTCGAATCGCTCCGGCAGTTGGCGCGTCTGGCGCATGCCGACCGATGGCGCCGGCCCCGGCGACGCCAAGGCGGAGCAAGTCACCAGCGACGACTGGGAAGACTGGTTCCCGCACTTTTCGCCGGACGGAAAGCACCTGCTGGTCTTTTCTTTTCCCAAAGGAACCACGACTCACAACGACCGCATGGAAGGTGTTGCGCTGCGCCTGATGCGCGCGCCCGGCAACAAGCTCAAGCCGGCGAAGCCGGAAATCCTGCTCCGTTTTTTCGGCGGCCAGGGCACCATCAACGTCAATTCTTGGTCGCCCGATTCGCGCCAGTTCGCCTTTGTCGAGTACGAGCCCATCGCCGCGGCGGGGTCCGCCAAGCCGTAATCGGCCTTTCCAGCGGATGGTACAAGAATCGGCTGCGGATATCGCTGTTCCTCTATGGAGGCGATGCACGCGCGATTTGCAAGGGCGTATCCTTGTCTACCAGCAGAGCTGGCAACGTGCCTGGCGGATCGGCCTCCCAAACGCCCACCCAGGCGTCCCCGGCATCCTGCCGGCCACGTGGACGGAAGCTTCTGCGTTCTTGCGGCGGCCGCGGCCAGCGCTGCCACCATCAGTGTGACGGATAGCATTTCCTCCAGTGAATGATCGGCCGAAAGCCCCAGTTTCAATAGGGCGTGTTTTTCGCGGTCGGGCTACTCCAGGGGCAACCGCGCGGCAGCGCGGGAAGAAAAGCCGGGACGACTCTACCGGCTCTTTGGCCTGGACCCGTTGCGCCACGTTGGCGGACTGAATTGGGAGAAGGGTAGGGCGATCGCGCATTTTTTTAATCCAACTCGAAGCGTACCCGTGATATTCTGTGGATGGTTTTTCGCAAGATAAGGAGATATACCGTGAGAGTCGGCGTATTCACACCGCTGTTGTCGCAACTGTCGCTCGAAGACGTTCTCAAGAAACTCAAGGGCCTGCATATCGATACCGTGGAGCTGGGCACCGGCAACTACCCCGGCGATCCGCACTGCAAGCTGAGCATGCTCGCCAATGCGGGCGAACTGCGCGAATTCAAGCGGAAGCTCGCCGATCACGGCTTCTCCATCAGCGCGCTGAGCTGCCACGGCAACCCGCTGCACCCCGATACGGCGCGCGCCC
>CAZFOP010000036.1:0-15090 GCA_964520085.1 uncultured Solibacteraceae bacterium
GGTTTCATTGCGGATTCTCTTTGCCGCTTCAAGGCTCGAGGAATTGAACGAATACGCGCTCGGATTGAATGCCGTCAACTTGCCATATTTCTCGGTAAGCGGTCCTTCGTAATCCCAGCGCAATCCCATGGTCACGGTCAGGTTGCTCGACACCTTGTAATTGTCGTTGACGAATGCGCCGACAGTATTGGAGCGGTAATAGCGGTCCGCCGAACCGCTGAACGCATCCGAGCCGGTTCCGGTTTTCACCGCGCCTTCCACGAAGGTGAGGAAGGTCTTGAAAGCGATGGTATCCGTATTCGTGTTGTTGTTGATGATATTGAGTTGCGTGTAATTCCACAGCGCGCCGAAGGAAAGCGTGTGGCGGCTCTTCACCCAGTTGACGGTGGTTCCGAGCTCGCTCTGATTCTGGTACATGCCCGCGTTGCCGAAGCTGGAACTGGGCCCGAACTCGAGGCCGCTGCCAAGAGTCGGGTCGGCGCTCGATATATTGATTTGCGGAAACACGGTCGAACCCAGCAGATTCATGCCAAACTGGCTGGGCGTGAAATCCTGGCTGGTGTCTGCGTAGGCCCGCAGCCGGGTGAATCCAGCGCGCTGCTGCCAAGTCAAGCTCGGCGAAAGAATCACCGTGTTGTTGACAGAAGCCACCTGGCTGCCGGCGGAAAGCTGCTGGGAAAAACCAAGCAGCGCGCCGACCGCGCCGAAGGGATTGGTGGTGGGGTTGTTCTGCACGTAGTATTTGCCCTGCAGGCGATCCGCATCGCTGATCACGTAATCGATATTCGCGATTCCCTGGTCCACGTTGGATTGCGCGTTGGGGCCCTGCACGATCGCGTCATAGCCCAAGCTCTTGGCAGTCGCCGCGTTGGTGACCTGGGGGCTCGGAATCAGGTACTGGCCGTTGGGCAATGTCGCCTGCAGCAGGGACTGCGCCACTGAACTGATCTGGCTGGTGGTGATCGCCTTGCCATAGCTCGACTGAATGGCGTTGACAATCCCCTGCGCGCTGCGGTCGCTGGTCAGGCCGAGCGGCACCGTCACGTCCTTCATCGCGTCCGACGCGTCGGAAACTCGGATGCCCTGATAGGACACGAAATAGAACAGCTTGTCCTTCTTGATCGGCCCGCCAAAGGTGGCGCCGAACTGGTTGCGATCGAGGTAGGGCACCTTGGTGGTAATGGCGGGCGAGGCGTTATAGAAAAACGGCGCCGCGTTCCAGAAGCTGTTTTCGAAATGCTCGTATACCATGCCATGCATTTCGTTGGTTCCCGACTTGGTGATGACGCTGATGTGGGCGCCGCTGTTGGCGCCTTGCGTGGCGTCGTACATGGCGGCGTTGACGGAAATCTCCTGAATGGCTTCGGCTGGCGGAGTGGGCAGCGCCTGGCCGATGGCGCCGTAGACCGACGTGCTGGTCTGGATCTCGCCGCCCGCGCCGAAATTTTCGCCCGTGTTCAGTACGAACCGGTTCTCACCCACCTGGCTGGTGGAGTTTCCATTGAACAGGTTGTTGGTGCTGATTCCATTCAAAGAGAAGCTATTGCTCGTGTCGCGCTGGCCGTTAGCGAAAACGGCCTGGTTGCCCAACCCGGCATTGCTTCCGGCACCGCCCGAGAAATCCGCATGCACGCCGGGGCTCAGAATCGCCAGTTGGGTGAAGCTGCCGGTGGCAAGCGGAGTTTCCTGAATGGTCAACTGATCGACCACGTAGCCGTTGGTCGTGTCCACCTGGTTCATCAGAGGAACCGCCGTCACTTCCACCGTCGTGCTGACCGCGCCCACACGCAGGCTGCCGTCTACAGTCGTCGTGCGGTCCGCGTTCACCAGAACTTCGGTGTGCGTTTCGGTTTCAAACCCGTCTCTCGTAATGATTAACTTGTACGTCCCGGCCGGCAGATTCGAGGCCAGGTACGAACCGTTGGTCTGCGTTTTGGCGGTCACCGCGAAGTTGGTCGCGATGTTGAGCGCCTTCACGGTCGCGCCGGGTACGGCCGCGCCCGAGGCGTCCTTGACCGTACCGGTAATCGCGCCCAGAATCTGCTGCGCTTCGAGCGCGGGATAGGCGCCGGCGCAAAGGAATATCGTCCAGCAGATCGCTTTTCTGAAAAACTTGTCTGGCGAACTATTCATTGTTCTTCTCCATGAGAAACAGAAATGTTCGACGAAAACAGAACTACCAGGTTATGTTGCCGTCGTCCCGCGGCAGCGGGTTCGCGTGCCGGCGGTAGCCGCACGCAATACTACTCCAACGCAACTGCGCTCGTCAGCCTTCGGGGATCAAAACGAGCGTACCGAATTCTCAATTACAGCTTGGTGAAACCTCACAGTTCCGGTGAAACCTCCAATTCCCGTTTGTGAGAGTATATCAGGCCGGAGGCGCAGCCGGATATCCGTGGGAGACGGCCGATATGGCTGACGCGGCATCGCGCGTTATGGCACAACCGGCAACCGGATCGCACTCGGCTGTTCGGCGGAGCGGAGGACCGTTTGGGTCGCCTTCACGTAATCGTCCGGCGCGGCGAGGAAGATGTTGGGGACGTAGGTTTGCGGGTTTCGATCGTACAGCGGGAACCAACTGGATTGGATCTGCACCATGATCCGATGGCCGGGAAGGAACACGTGGTTGGTGGTCGGCAACGCGAAGCGATAGTGTTGGACCTCGCCGGCCGGGATGGCCGACGGGTGTTCGAAACTCTCACGGTACCGGCCGCGGAAAATGTCCATTGCCACCGCCAGTTGATAGCCGCCCATTTCGGGCTGGCTCGGCACTTCGTCGGGGAAGACGTCGATGAGCTTGACCACCCAGTCCGCGTCGGTGCCGCTGGTTGCAGCGAACAAGTCGGCAATCGGCGCTCCGCTGATGCGGATCGGCGCCGTTAGTGCGGGCGTCTGATACGTCAGCACATCGGTGCGGTCGGCGACCGCTCGCTGGTCCGTAACCAGCCACGGCTTCCAGCCCTCGTAGTCCGCGAATCGAACCGGCCGCGGCACGTAAGGAACGGGCTTGGCAGGATCGGAAACGTAAAAATCGGCTGCGTCTCCTGAAGCCGCGGGCTTGTCGAATCCCAAACCGAAGCCCGACTTCAAATACAGCGGCTTCATCGGCGACGCGCAATCCGCTTCACATGCCAGAGGCCAACTCTTCAAACGATCCCAATGATTCTCGCCGGTATTGTAAATGAACACGGGCGGTGTCTCCGCCTTGGGAGCCGGCGACTTCAGATACCGATCGAAGAATGGCTTCAGCACGTCGCGCCGGAACTCGAGTGCCGTGTCGCCAACCCACTTTAACGGCCCGAGATTGTAAGCGTCATAGTTCACCTGGCTGTGCCTCCAGGGCCCCATCACCAGGTAATTATGATCGGCTTGTCCTTTCGCCTTGAGCGCCAGATAGCAGTGGATGGCGCCCCACATGTCTTCCTGATCCCATAGTCCTTGAATCCACATGGTCGGCACAGGCAAAGGCTGCGCGGCGACCAGCTTATCCAGCGCCTGGCCCTGCCAGAACGCATCATATGCGGGATGTTCGATCATCTTCTCGGCGAACGGGAGTTGATCGAGCCCGTGCGCGCGCGCCCAGGAGCCGGCCGAGCCGATCCGGCGGAATGCTTCGTAATCGTCATAGGCGCCGCGCGGCGCGTTTTCACCCGAGCCCCTCTGTGCTGTCTGCCCCAGGACGTAGTCGAGGTTGATCTGCCGGAATGCGCCGTAGTGGAACCAATCGTCGCCCATCCAGCCATCCACCATGGGACTTTCCGGCGCGGCCACCTTCAGTGCCGGATGCGGGCCCAGCAGCGCCATCACAACCGTGAAGCCCTCGTACGAAGAGCCGATCATGCCCACTCGGCCGTTCGACTCCGGGGTATTCTTTACCAGCCAGTCGATGGTATCGTAGGCATCGGTGACGTGATCCACCTGGGTCCTATTGAGCGGGCCGCGCACAGGGCGCGTCATCACGTAATCCCCCTCCGATTTGTACTTGCCCCGTACGTCCTGGAAGACGCGGATGTAGCCGTCGGCTACGAACACTTCGTCCGCTTCCGGCAAGGCTGCGAGCATGTGCGAGCTGATGTTGCGAGCGGTGCGCTTGGAAGCGTCATACGGCGTTCTGGTGAGGAGGATCGGCGCATTGTGCGCCCCCTTGGGAACCATAATTACGGTGAACAGTTTCACCCCGTCGCGCATCGGGATCATCACTTCGCGCCGGACGTAGTCATAATCCGACACCGGGGCAGTGAAGGTCTTGGGGACATCGTTGTCAGTCGCAGCCGGGTTCCCGGTTTGCTGAGGAGCGGCCATGGCCGGCTGCCAAACGGAGCTGGACAAAGCTGCCAGCAGACAAACTCCCAGGCTGGCGGAAAGCGTCCGCGCGCAGCCCTGGCAGGCCTGTGAAAGAAGCCGCCTGAATCGGATGGTTTCGGGATGGATCATAATTGTCGTCTGCCCGCCAGGACGAATATGGCGCAAGCGCCTCAGCCTGAGCGGAGGATACTTACCAGAATATTCCCATTTTGCAACCGCGGCGCGCGAGCTGGTCTACAGCGCGCGTTCCTGCCGGGTCGTCGCCATAAGAATGACGATCCCTTCTCGCTTCACTTCGGAATACCCCAGCTTCCGGTAGAGGCGAATGTTGTTCTCACTCTTATATCCGGTGAAAAGCTCGAATCGGTGCGCGTTGGGGAATCTCTCTTCGATGGCGCGCAGAAGCGCCGCGCCAATCCCTCGCTTCTGGCGGTCCGGATGAACCATCAGCCGCTCGACGAAACACGTGTCACCCTCCTGAAACCCACGCACCGATCCAACCAGCGTCCCCGCCATGCTGGCCTTGAGAAACACCTTGTTCGGAAAATCCGCGCGTATTCCTTCGAGTGTCTGCGCCAGCGGCGGAATGGAGAAGTCGTTATACAACTCGCCTTCGCGATGGAAGGCCAGATGCTGCAGTGCTAGTATTTCCTCCAGGTCCTCCGGCGCCGCGAGCGCGATTGTCAAACTCATCGCATGAACAGAGTAACACCGGCGGCTTCTTGTACGGCAATCGGGCAGCGCCTGCGAGCGCACCCGCCACAGTGTTCCGCGTCATCCCGCGGCGCTCGCTTGCGGGCAATCGCCGCGGCGCTGAGTGATATGATGGGCGACGCGCGGAAAGCCCGCGCGGGGCCGGTGTGCGCGAGTACGAAGTACGGTGGAAAGTTCGAGGTTTTTCGGAAAGTGCGTCCGCCCCTTCACTTTCTAACGGGAGATAAGCAAATGCCGGGTTCTTGGGGATTGATTTGCGTCGGATTCGCCACCCTCAGTCTACTGGTGGGTGTCACGGTTGCCAACGGTGCGGCAGACGGCGCTTCCGGCACGCTTCAGGTTGGCGCGGAGCGCTTCGCGCTGAAATGCGCCTTCGCAGCCATCGAACACAACGAAATGGCCCAAGGCAACAAGGAAGAACTAAAGGTCCTCTTGTCGGACCTGCCCGTGCCCGACGATTTGCGAAAGGCTTCCGACGACTGGCTTTACTGGGCCGATAAACAAGCGCGCAGCGGTGCTCTGCACGGCGTAGTCCTGAGAATCGATCCGACCACCGGCGTGTGGAGCGGCGGCCAACTGCTGACGCGGCAGGGCGCGGAGTTCTATTCGGAGAGCGTGTCGTCTGCCGAGTTGAGCGATTTGCGATTCGCGCCGGCCGGGCCGATCGCCGACCAGGTGGCCGGCAAGATGTCGATGAAGAAGCCGATGCAAGGCGCCCACGATGATACCGGCGCCTGGAGTGTCGAAGCCGAATTCCAGGCCGCCGTGATCCGCCCCGCCGCCGTCAGCGAAGTGCTGACTGGCGCGGCGGCACAGAACAGTCCGCAATACAAAGCGGTGATCGAGTTCCTGGAAGCCTCCCGGAAGAAGGACCTCGACGCCATCATCAACTGCGTGGATCCGCAGTCCCGCGAGTCGATGGCGGAGATGTTCAAGAGCAACAAAGCGGAGGCGCTCAACATGTTTGCGAATATGGCCGCCGAAGCCGCCGCGATGAAACTGAACAAGGTGACCGTCCGCGGCGATTCCGCCGAGATCGATTTCGGCGATGGCAAGCCAGGCTCGGAGCCCAAGCAGAGTCTCAGAGTGGTGCTGACCAAAGGAGAGTGGAAAATCGCACAGTAAGGCGCCGCTGAGCACTGCGCGCGCGGGCAGAACGAAGTGAAGGCTCGAAAATGCGTCCGTCCCCCTTGCCAGGCCGCGCGCATTCCCGGCGTCACGCCTGCCGCGGTGGCCGTGCTCGATGTCTATCTGGGAATAGGCCGTGTTTTGTGACTTGCTCCGCGAGCGACTGCACGGCCTCGCGGAGTTGACAGATGCGCAAGCCGAGGCGGAGGACGCGCCTGGCGAATTGGGGTTCGTATGGGAGCCGCCGGTACCTTGCCTTGGGGAAAGCAGCGGTGGCTGCGGACGGGGCGGCGGAGCTAGCTGTAATACTCACGTGGGCAGGAAGAGCCGAGATGCTTCTCGGCTCAGCGAACTTGACAGTCCGCGCGACGCGCTCGGATGAAACGGTATAGACTATGCGGTGAGCCGCGGCGAGCCACTCCCCGGCTCGCCGAAAGGAAGCCATGAAGCTCACCAGAAGAAACGCGCTCGGCCTGATGACGGCTGCGCCGTTTGCCAGCCGCTTGCGCGCCGATGCGCCCGCCGGCATCGAGATTGCCAAAGGTCCGTTCGCGGGGACGCGCGAATCGCTCGCCGCGTATCGCGTGCCGGAGTGGTTCCGCGACGCCAAGTTCGGCATCTGGGCGCATTGGGGACCGCAATCCGCGGCCGAGGACGGCGATTGGTACGCCCGCAATATGTATATGCAGGGCACGCCGCAATACAAATACCACCTGGAGCATTACGGGCATCCGAGTAAGTTCGGTTTCAAGGATGTGATTCCGACGTGGAAGGGCGATCAATTCGACCCCGACCACCTGGTGGAGACATATAAGAAGGCCGGCGCGAAGTACTTTGTTAGCATGGGCGTGCATCACGACAACTTCGATCTCTGGAACTCCAAACACACGCGCTGGAACTCGGTGAATATGGGGCCCAAGAAGGACATCGTGGGCCTGTTCCGCCAGGCCGCGCGCAAGCACGGCCTCAAGTTCGGCGTGAGCGACCACCTGTGGATCAGCTATAAGTGGTGGGCGGTGAGCCATGCGAGCGACACCGAGGGCCTGCTGACGGGCATTCCGTACGATGGCACCGATCTGCGGAATGCCGACCTTTATCACGAAGCCGCTTGCGCGCGGTTCGCTGGACCAGATTTTGGATGGAACGACAACGGCATCCCGGATTCCTGGAAGCGCCACTGGTTCGACCGCATCAAGGACCTGATCGACAACTACGAGCCCGACCTGCTGTACACCGATGGCCTGCTGCCGTTCGAAGACTACGGGCTGAGCCAGGTGGCAAATCTCTATAACCTCAGCGCGGCCCGCAACGGCGGTGTCGCGGAGGCGGTCTATACTAGCAAACGCGAGGAGGACTGCGAGACCGGAACCTGCCTGCTCGACGTGGAGCGCGGCGTGCCCGACCGGATTCTGCCCAATCCGTGGCAGACCGATACCTGCGTCGGCAACTGGCACTACCAGCGCGACATAAAGTACAAGACTCCCAAGACGGTGATCGATCTGCTGGTGGATATCGTGAGCCGCAACGGCAACCTGCTGCTGAACTTCCCGCTTCCGAACAGCGGCGCGCCGGATGCGGAAGAGTTGAAGATCGTCGCCGCGATCACCGATTGGATGGCGGTGAACAGCGAAGGCATCTACGGCACCCGACCGTGGAAGATACTTGGCGCCGGGCCGGGAACGGAGCTGGCAAAGAAGGGCGCGTTCAACGAATCGGCGCGCAAGGACCTCACGGCTGAAGACGTTCGTTTCACCACCAAGGGCAACGCGCTGTATGCCTTCTTGATGGGCTGGCCCGCGGGGAGTGCGCTCATCGAGCCGCTGGGAACCGCCAGCCCGCAAGCGCCGGCCAAGATCGCGAACGTGGAACTGCTCGGCTACCAGGGCAAGATCGAATGGTCGCAGACCGAAGCCGGCCTGCACGTCACCCTGCCGCACGAGGCGCCATCGCAACATGCGGTGACGCTGAAGGTGGCGCTGAGCTGAGGGAAGAGGGCGGGGCGGGATGGTCGCCCGTTGAGTATTCGACCGTATGATATTGTGGCGCCGTCATGGTCCTGTGTGGGCCAGCGATAGCGGTTTCTCAATATAACCGAATCTGCCGGTCGAAGACCTAGTCGTGTAAGACGATGTTCAGCAGCGAACTGTGAATCTTCATGCCACCGTTGTATTCGATGAACCCGAGCTTGCGGAACCGGTTCATGAAAAAGCTGACCCTCGACCGGGTGGTACCGACGATGCCAGCCAGCGTCTCCTGGCTGATTTTTGGAATGACGGTCTGGGGCGTGCCTTCTTTGCCGAAATTTGCCAGCAAGAGTAGCACTCGTGCCAGCCGCTTCTCACTGGAGTTAAACAATTGGTCGACCAAATCCTCCTCGATCTTGATGTTCCGGGAGAGAAGATGAGCCATGAACATTTCCGAGAACGCCGGTTCGTCCTGGAGGAGACCGATTATTGCCGCCTTCTCCACCTTCGTAACGGTACACTCCGACATGGCAATGGCGCTTGCCATACGTATCGGCTGCCCCGCCAGGCATCCTTCGCCGAAGAAATCGCCATCTCTCAAAATGGCTACCACGGCTTGCTTTCCCTGCTGGGAAAGGACGCTCAGCTTAACCTCGCCTTTCGTGATATAGAAAACGTCGTTTGCCGCGTCGCCTTGGGCGAAAATGGCATAGTTGGGATGGTATTTGGCAATCGTTCTGCCACCGTTCGCCTTGGCCAGAATGGTTTTCCAATCGAAAGATGTCTTGGGCTTTCTTTTCGGTGTCATACGCTGCCTCGCCGGGACTGAAATTTTCTCCCGAAATCCGCCGATCCGGGTGACAATTCCACCTACGTTATCGCATTTCCTTTCGATGAAATCAAGCGAAACCGGAATGGTGGCTCCGGTTTCGCTGGGTCGCCACGCCAAGTCATTCCGTGCCAGCAAGTTAGCCGTGTGAGCAATATTGAACAGACTACAGGATACTAAACTGCTACTGTACATCTGCCACAACGTATACCGGCGAGCGGAACGGACTAGAGCCAACGGGTCAGTTCGCGTACTGTGGCGCCGGGGTTAAGGAATCGTTCTGGCCGGTCCCGCATGGGCGTCGGCTCCGCGCACTGCACGGAGTCGGAGGGACGCCCATGTCTCGGGGTCGCGGACCCACAAATGGCGCGAGACGACTTTAGAAAATCCACTGGGAAAGAGGTTGACGGGACCAGTCCACTGACCCAGCTCCCCGACGTCAAGTCTTCGCAGGCGCACCAATCCGTCATCCTTGTCGCCGACGACGAGGCCCTCATCCGCAATCTGGTGACTTTGCTATTGCAGCAAGACGGGCATCTGGTTCTGTCCGCCGCCAATGGTCACGAGGGGCTGGAGCTATCGCGCCGTTACCCAGGTTCAATCGACCTGGTAATCACCGACGTGGACATGCCCCGGCTGAACGGCACCGACTTGTGTGGTCATCTGCTGAAAGAGCGGCCAGGTATCAAGGTTCTCGTGATGTCCGGCGCGGACATGGGCGAAATCGTCAGCCACAACATCAATTTGCCCTTTCTACCGAAGCCGTTCGACGGAGTGGCTATGAAAGAGCGCGTTCGCGCCATCCTGCTCGAGCCGGTGCGGCCGCCAGCGGAATCGTCCTCGCCGGCCGCCACGCCTTAATCGCGATGGCGAAGGATGAAGCGGTAAACAAGGCAGGCTTGCGGTGCGCGGATCAGGAGGCCGTCCGTGCTGGGCCACCAAGGGCAATTATCTCGGGCGCCAGTTGGACGTACACGCGGGATCACGAAGAATGGCACCAGCACGAGTTTTCCGATCTACTGCAGGCACTCGTATGTGCCACGGAACGGCAAGACGACACACTTATGGATCACTTTATATGTGAATTGCGGCGGGCGTATCGGGAGAGAAGGCAGTAGCGAGCTTGACCCGCTATGCGGAGTACTGCTTCTTCCAGTTGGCCATCTCGCCAGTCAAGGTGGTCTTCACCCCGACGTATTCCTGGTTGTCGATCTGGTTGGCGCGCTCGCCGGCGTCGACGGGCAGGTCGAACAACTCGCCCGGGCCCTTGCCGTCGTTACGCAGCACCAGCTTGTATCGTTCCGTGCGCGCCATCGCGGTATCGCGATACTGGCCGAATACGGTGTAGCGCCAGGTCTGCTTCTTAGGCAGGTGCCTGCCGGTGGCGAACGGCAGGTAGCTGCGGCCGCACAAGTTACGGCCGGGAACGGGGGCGGAAATCAGATTGCAGAGCGTGGGCAGCAGGTCGTAGGTACTCACCGGCTCCATCCGTATGTCCTGCGCCGGCACGCGGCCCGGCCAGCTCCACAGCAGCGGCACGGCGACGGATTCGTCGTACATGTTGACCGGCTCGGAAGCGTCGCCGGCGGCCCATAATCCGTGGCGGCCGAGCAGCGCGCCGCAAGTGGCAGTGAAGATAATCAGCGTTCGATCCAGCAGGTGCTGCTGCAGAACCCTACTCGTCAGCGCGCCCACGTTGTCATCGATCATGGAAACCGCGGCTGCGTATTTCCGCAGGTTCGCCACGCGATTCGACAGAAGTTCCTTACCGCTCCGCGCATTGGCGGCGGCAGGTTCCACGCTGTAATTCTCGAAAATCTCGTTCGCGTACACGGCCGAATACTTGGGTGGAATGTTTCCGTATGGGAGTTCGAGAGCGGGAAAGCGAACGGTGAGAAAGAACGGTGCGGCATCCTTCGCTTCCTGGATCATCGCCGGCGCGGCCTCCGGTTCGGCCGTGTGGCAGGTGTAGCCCGCCGTGGCCAGCACCTTTTCGATGGTGACATCGGCGGCGGAAATCGTGCCTGCATCGCCGACCTGCATCGGAGTGCGCCCCGTCATCAGCGAGGCGAAGCCGGGTGCGGCGGCAGGCGCTGCGGTGAAGTGGTTCAGGAAGTGCGTGCCCATCTGTCCCAGCCGGTCCAGATTCGGCGTCTTCACTTCCTTGTTGCCGTATGCGCTCATCATCCACGCGGGCAGGTCATCCGCCACCATCAACAGAATGTTGGGCGGTTTCCCGACAACCTCTTTGGCGGCGAAGGCGGGCAGCGCGAGGCTGCCGCAAATAAAATGGCGGCGGGAAATGGGCATAGCTCACTAACAGTATAGATGGACGGCGCGCCGCCGCGCGCTGATCGCCAGACTTCAGCTCGCGCGATCCCGTTTGCGCGCCACCGCGATGAGGGACAATCCGGGCCACGGCATCAACGCGTCCACCCGGCTCCAGAACCAGACGGTCTTGTCGAAGATCTTCAGCACCAGCTTGCTGATTCTTTGCGCGCCCAGAATGCGGCTGTAAATCCACCAGGGCAAAGTGCCGGCCTTGTTGAGCTGGTAAGCCCGGTCCAGCGAAAACCCGTGCGCTTCGAGTAGCCGCGCCAGCTCCGCCTTGCTGTAACGGCGCTGATGTCCAAGGCTTTTGTCCAGGCTTCCAAACAGGCGCAAACCATTCGGCACCAGCACCAGCAGGGTGCCGCTTTCCTTGAGCACGCCGCGCAGGAAGTCCAGCAGAACGCCGGGCTGCTCGATGTATTCCAGCACGTTGAGACACAAGACCGTGTCGAAACTCGTATCGAGGTTAGCGAGACCGGCCGGATGCTCCGGATCGAATGGCTGCACCACTACATGCGGCGTGCGCAGGAACCGGTTGTTGAGCGCGTGCAGGTGGAGGGCGTCCTTCTCGGCAGCCACGTACAGGGTGCGTCGCCCCATTAGCCGCCCCGTGATATTGCCGATGCCGGCCCCGATTTCGAGCACCGTATCGCCCACATGAGGCCGCAGCTTGCGCGCCAGCCAGGCGAGATACTGCGGCGTGCCGGTCAGATTATTGAGCACGCCCCGCCCGTACGGCGCCGCGTACAGGTCGTCGATCAACCAGAATCTGAGGATCACGCCCAGCGCTTTGAGGCCGTCCTTCCAACCGATCTTCTTGCCTTCCTCGTAAGTCCGGCCGTGATAGCTGATGGGAACCTCATAAATGCGCAGCCTCCTCTTGGCGCACTTCATGGCGATTTCCGGCTCGAAGCCGAACCGATCCGAACGGATCGGAATGCTCTTCAGCAAATCGGTGCGAAAGACCTTGTAGCAGGTCTCCATGTCCGTCAGGTTCAAATTGCAGAACATGTTGGAAATCAGGGTGAGACCCTTATTCATCATCGAATGCCAGAACGGCAACACGCGGCTCTGCTCGCCAGCCATGTAGCGCGAGCCAAAAACCGCGTCGGCGCGGCCGTCCAGCAGCGGACGCAGGAGGTGAGGATATTCCCTCGGGTCGTACTCCAGATCGGCATCCTGAACGATGGCAAAGTCGCCGCTGGCTTTACCAATCGCCGTGCGCACGGCCGCGCCTTTGCCGGCATTGGATTCGTGCCGGTAGAGCTGGATCTGGGGAAACTCGCCGGCAAGCCGCTGCAGGATGGCGTAGGTTCCGTCGGTGGAGCAGTCGTCCACGATCACCAGTTCGCGCTCCATGTTTTCCGGGATCGGCGCGGCCAACACCTGGGAGATGCAACGCTCCACCATGGTGCGCTCGTTGTACACCGGCATCAGAACCGATAATTTCATCGAGAATACCGAGTCTAGCAAAGGTCGCGGCGCGCTACCTGCGATAATCGGGATTGGCGATGGTTCCCTTGCGAGTCGCACTGCTCCAGATCGACACAACGCCGGGCGATTTGTCCGGCAACGCCCAGCGGATTATCGATGGCGCCGCACGGGCCCGTAAGCTGAACGCCGAATTGGTAGTCACCACCGAGTTGGCGCTGATGGGGTACCTGCCGCGCGACTTGCTGCTGAGCGCCGGTTTCGTGCGCCACGGCCGCGAAACGTTGGCCCACATTGCCGGCGCCACGGCCGGCGGGCCGGCCCTGCTGGTGGGAGTCGCCACGCCCAACGACGCCGATACCGGGCGCCCGCTCTTCAATAGCGCGGTACTGCTCGAGGATGGCCGCGTGGGGCCAGCCTTCCACAAGACATTGTTGCCGACGTACGACGTGTTCGACGAAGACCGCTATTTCGAGCCGGCCACCGGTCCGCAGATTCTCGAGTGGCATGGCCGCCGCCTCGGCATCTCGATTTGCGAAGACGTGTGGAACGATCGCAATTTCTGGCAGCGCCGCCGTTACCAGCGCGACCCCATCGAAGCCCTGGTGGCCGCGGGTGCACAAGCGATCCTCAATCTTTCGGCCTCGCCGTTCTGGGTAGGCAAACAACTTCTTCGCCAGGACATGCTCAGCCACCTGACGCGGCGGCACGGGCTGCCGCTGGTTGTGGTGAACCAGGTGGGCGGAAACGACGACCTCCTTTTCGACGGCCGCAGTTGCGCCTTCGATGCTACTGGACGCCTGTTCGCCCGTGCCAGAGGTTTCGACGAAGACCTGATCGTCGTGGATCTGGACGCCGTCGTGGGCTCCATTGCCGAAGACGATTTCACCGCCGAGGCCGAGATCTGGAACGCGCTGGTAATGGGCGTGCGGGATTACGCCCACAAGACCCATTTTCTGCGGGCGCTGCTCGGGCTATCCGGCGGCATCGATTCCGCGCTCACAGCGGCGATTGCAAGGGAAGCGCTAGGGCCGGAGAACGTACTCGGCGTGCTGATGCCATCCCTCTACTCGAGCTCGGGCAGCATCGACGATTCGCTTGAACTAGCCCGTAATCTGGGCATTCGCACCACCACGCTGCCGATCTCGAACATCATGCAAACCTACGATGCCGTGCTCGCTGAACCGTTTCGCGATCTGCCCCGCGACGTCACAGAGGAGAATATTCAGTCGCGCATTCGCGGCAACCTGCTGATGGCGCTGTCGAATAAGTCCGGTTCCCTGCTGCTCACCACCGGCAACAAGTCGGAATTGGCGGTTGGCTATTGCACCTTGTACGGCGACATGAACGGCGGCCTCGCGGTGATCGCGGATCTGCCGAAACTAATGGTCTATCGTGTCGCGCAGTGGCGCAACCAGCGCCGGCACGACATTCCGGACAAGATCTTCACTAAGCCGCCGTCGGCGGAGTTGCGGCCCGATCAGACCGACCAGGATTCGCTGCCGCCGTACGAACTGCTCGATCAGATTCTCGAGTTGCATGTGGAACAATCGCAGTCCGCCGAGGAAATCGTCGCCAGAGGTTTTGCGGAAGACGATGTGCGGCGCGTGCTGCGGCTGGTGCGCCACGCTGAGTTCAAGCGAAAACAGGCCGCTCCCGTGCTGAAGGTGACTTCGCGCGCATTCGGAACCGGCTGGCGCATGCCCATCGCGCGCGGCGACGGCTGACAAGTGGCGCAGGCCGGCGAGAGCCGGCAGGACGGACCGTCGCCCTGTAAGGGCAGGGCTCTTCCACATGACACGCCGCGATTTGATTTCGCATTAGCCAGAAACGTGGGGCCAGGCGCTTTCGACTGCCAACCCACGACGTGCCCGCACCTTTACTCGATCCAGCCGCCGCCCAGCACAACGTCGCCGTCATAGAAGACGGCGGCCTGCCCGGGAGTGACGGCGCGCTGCGGCTCGTCGAAGACCACCTCGACGCGTCCCGCTTCGCCGGTTGGGCGGAGCGTCGCCGGCGCGGCCTGGTGCTTGTTGCGAATCTTGACCGCAGCCGCGATTGGACCCGCGGGCGCGGCAATCGAAACCCAATTCACGTCGCGGCTGATAAGCCTGCCACAGCGCAGTTCGTCATCGCCACCCACCGTAACGCGCTGCGTCGCGGCATCCGTGCGAATCACGTAGAGCGGCTCACCGGTGGCGATGCCGAGGCCGCGGCGCTGGCCCACCGTGAAATGGTGCACCCCCTGGTGCTCGCCCAACGGGCGGCCATCGCTCGTCACAATCTGCCCGCGCGTGCGCGATTTTTCGACGCCGGTCTCTTTCATGTACGCACTCAGGAACGCCGCGTAATCGCCGTTGGGAACGAAACAGATTTCCTGGCTGTCGC
>CAZFOP010000037.1:0-15072 GCA_964520085.1 uncultured Solibacteraceae bacterium
GTTGAGGACCGGCACAGCGGCCTGAATGAGGATGGGGCCGGCATCCAGATCCTCATCGACAAAGTGGACCGTGCAGCCGGTGATCTTGACACCGTGCGCCAGCGCCTGGTGCTGTGCATCCAGTCCCGGAAATGCCGGCAACAGCGAGGGGTGAATATTGAGAATCCGATTCGGGAATTCGCGAATGAAGGACGCGCTGAGCAGGCGCATGAAACCGGCCAGGCAGACCAGGTCCACCGCGTTCCGGCGCAGCTCCTCCACCAGCATGCGGTCGTAGATTTCGCGGTCCAGTCCCTTGGAAGGGATCGACACCGCGTTTAGCCTGCGCTGGCGCGCCACTTCCAGGCCACGCGCTTCCACCCGGTTGCCAATCACGACGGCAATTTCAGCGTCAATCGAACCGGCGGCCACGTTGTCCGCGATGGTCTCGAAGTTCGATCCGCGGCCGGAGAGCAGAATGCCCAGGCGTTTCATCGGTACTCCACGCGGGGACGGCCACGCTTTGCCACCGTGACGGTGCCGATCCGGAAGGGCGTCTCGCCCAGCCGGCTGAGTACCGCTTCCGCCTTCGCGGCAGCCCGCGCGGGAACGGCCAGAATCATGCCTGCGCCCAGGTTGAAGGTCCGCCGGAAATCGTCTTCCGGAATGTTGCCCAGCCGGCGCAGCAACTCGAACAGCGGCGGGATGCGCCATGCTTGCGTGTCTATGGAGACGGCCAGCCCGCCGGGCAGCATGCGCGGTGTGTTGTCGGTGATGCCGCCGCCCGTGATGTGCGCCGCGCCACGCAACAGGCGCGCGTCCATCAGCGCGCGGATCGGCTTCAAGTAACTGCGGTGTACGGCCAGCAGCGCATCGGCCACCGTGCCGCCGGTTTCCGGCAGCACCGCGCCCGGTGTCAGACCGGCGGTTTCAAACAGCAGCTTGCGCGCCAGCGAATAGCCGTTGGTGTGCAGGCCGTTCGAGGGCAGCGCCAGCAGCGCATCCCCGGCGCGGATGGCTGTGCCGGTCAATAGTTGAGAGCGCTCCGCCGCGCCCACGATGAAGCCGGCCAGGTCGTATTCCGATGGTGCGTACATGCCCGGCATTTCGGCCGTCTCGCCGCCGATCAGTGCGCACCCGTTGTTGCGGCAGCCGCGCGCCAGTCCCGAGACCACCGCCGCCGCTACGTCCGCGTCCAGTTTGCCAACAGCGAAGTAGTCGAGGAAAAACAGCGGCGCGGCGCCCTGCACCGCGATGTCGTTCACGCAGTGATTCACCAGGTCCTCGCCCACCGTATCGTGGCGCCCGGTGAGGAAAGCCACTTTCAACTTGGTTCCCACGCCATCGGCCGAACTCACCAGCACCGGCTTGCGGAACCCGCTCACCTGGTAACAGGCGCCGAAGCCGCCGATCTCCGTGAGCACCCCGCGGGTAAACGTCCCGCGAGCCATCTTCTTGATGGCAGCCACCGCCCGGCTGCCCTCGTCGATATTGACACCGGCATCGCGGTATCGAACCTGTTTTTTGGGCTGCAAGTAATCAGTATATCGAGCCGGGCCATCCCCAGCGCGGCCCCATTCGCTCTTGCCAGTCCCACCTCGCCGTGGCAATCGTCCCCGGCCAGCGAATCCTCCGGCTCGCAAGGCCGGCTTGCCCGCTTCGACAGTGTCGAGTGGATGCAGTGTCCGCCTGGCGGCGCTGCCCAATCTGGTCACAGATTCCATTTATCTGGACGGAGTGCCGCCCGTAGCGCAACTTCATCACGACACAGCCGGAAACGAAACTGATTTCGCGATCGGCGCAGATGGCGGACCGAAGAGTGGAAGCGAACACCGTGCCACACCTGGGTGAGATAATATGTTGTCCGCGTGGGTCAGCACTAAGTCGGAAACTGGGAGTTCCAGTAGATGCTCTCTCGCCAAGTCGACATAACATCGATGTCCGCAACGGAGATTGCCGCTTGCGTGCGGGGACGCGAGCTATCGGCGAGCGAGGTAGCGGATGCGTTCTTGCGGCGGCTGGAATCGGTGAACGGCCGCTTGAACGCCGTGGTTGTCCCCCTGTTCGAATCCGCCCGCGCCGAGGCCGCGGCAATTGATGAAAGGATCGCAGCGGGTGCGCCAGTCGGGCCGTTGGCCGGTGTTCCCGTAACGGTCAAAGAGTCGTTCGACGTGCGCGGTACGCCGACCACCGCCGGTTTGACCGCGCGGAAGGGCCATATCGCCACGGCCGATGCTGTTATGGTGAGCCGTCTGCGCCAGTCCGGGGCCGTGCTCCTGGGTAAGACCAATGTCCCGCCGCTGCTCCTTTCCACCGAAACCGACAATCCTCTCTATGGCCGCACCAATAACCCTTGGGACTTAGGCCGCGCACCAGGTGGATCTTCGGGAGGGGAAGCGGCCATCATTGCTTCGCGTGGTTCGGCGTTAGGGCTCGGCTCCGATCTGGGGGGCAGTGTCCGCGTGCCGGCGCTCGCCTGTGGTATTCACGCACTCAGACCCACTTCGATGCGGTTGTCCATGCTCGGTCACTTCGACTGTCTGCCCGGAAATGAAGCCATCCTAACTCAGCCCGGTCCGATGGCACGCTCAGTGACTGATCTCTCCTTGGCGATGTCAGTGCTAGCCGGCCCCGATCAGTCACTCCGCGACCCTGCCGTGCCACCGGTGCCGTGGAACCATCCCTCGGGCGTGGAGCTTAGTAAGTTGCGTATCGCCTATTACACCGATAACGGCGTCTTCCGTCCATCGCCCGCGATTCGGCGAGCGGTGCGACAGGCGGCAGACTCGCTTGCGAACATTGGCGTCCAGGTCGAAGAGTGGCATGGTCCCAGCCCGGACGAGGCTTGGGACATCTGCGTACGATTGCTCGTTGCCGATGGCATGCGCGGTCCGCGGCATGCGCTCAAAGGCAGCAAACTGGATCGTCACACGAGATCTCTGGTCGGTCCGGCGACATTGCCGCGGGGCGTGCTCATGACACTGGCCCTCTTGTCGGCGGCGTTGGGTCAGCGGCATGTAAGTCAAGGTCTCCAACGCCTGCGGAGAGCGTCAGCACACGATTACTTCCAACTCGTTCGACGTCGCAACGAGTTTCGCGACCGTTTCTACGCGGAGCTGAACGCGCGGCGAATCGATGCTCTGCTCTGCCCGGCTGACGCTTCGGTGGCCATTCCTCATGGAGCCAGTCAATATCTGGGAGATGCCCTCAGTTATACCGCCGTCTACAGCATGCTCGGCATGCCTGCGGGAGTCGTCTCGTTCAGCCGCGTGCGGAAGGACGAAGTGAGCGACCGTCCGCGATATTTCGACCTTGCTGAACGCGCCGCAAAGCAAGCTGAGCAAGGCATCGCCGGTCTGCCTGTAGGAGTGCAAGTAGTGGCTCGCCATTGGCGCGAGGATATGGCGCTGGCAGTAATGTCGGCATTGGAATGCCACTATCGTGACAAACCGGAATACCCGCGCAATCCGCCGTTGTAGACGGACACTACGGGTTTCACTCCGGCGCTACAGATGGGACATCACGCGTAACGCGACAGCCTTGGCCAGCGCGAGCTTCTCAGGGCTGGACTTCCCCAAGTACATCGCCACGACGAAGAGGTCGCGTTTATACTGCACGGCGAGATTGAATCCGAAATAAATCGCGTTCGAACCTACGCCCGGCACCGTCTGCACGTCCGGGAACTCCTTCCGTGCCGAGGCCGCATATGTGTCGAACCCGCCCGCGCCTCCGGTGTGCATCGTAATGTAAACCGAGTGAAGGCCGCGGCCGAACCGGCATGCGTCGGTCGGGCTTCGCTGCAGCGGGGTTCCCACGGCGGCGGATACTTCGCTTCGGTCAGCGCGGAGCACACGTCGGCGGCGCGCGCGGCTGGCGCACCCAACATGGGAATTGCAAGAAGCAGTGCCGTGAACCACGGCCAATAAGAGCTCATAGGTACGATTCTACACAGCGATTATTTCAGTTCCGTTAAGCCGGCCCTGTCACTTATACGCCGCGATGCCGGTCACTCGCTCTCCAATCACCAGCGCGTGGATGTGATCGGTACCTTCGTAAGTCTTCACGGTTTCCAGATTGCATAGGTGGCGCATCACGGGGTACTCGTCGGTGATGCCGTTGGCTCCCAGCAAATCGCGGCTCAACCGAGCGCATTCTAACGCCATCGCGGTGTTATTGCGTTTTAGCATCGAGACATGGGCGGGCTCAAGCGCGCCCTGGTCCTTCAGGCGGCCGGCGTGCAGGGCCAGCAATTGCGCCTTGGTGATTTCCGTAATCATCCACGCGAGTTTTTCCTGTACCAGTTGATGGGAAGCGATCGGCCGGTTGTCGAACTGCTTGCGCAGAATTGTGTACTCGCGCGCGGTTTCGTAACAGTCCATGGCCGCGCCGATGACACCCCAGCCGATGCCGTAGCGCGCCTGCGTCAGGCAGGCGAGCGCCGACTTCAGTCCCTTCGCGCCGGGCAGGCGGACGCTCTCGTCGACGCGGCAGTCCGCCATCGACAAGCTGGAGGTGACCGAGGCGCGCATCGACAATTTGCCATGGATATCGCTCGCGGAGAAGCCGGGCGTGCCGCGTTCGATCAGGAAGGCGGCGATGCCTTCCGGCGTGCGCGCCCACACCACCGACACATCGGCCACGCCGCCGTTGGTGATCCAGGTCTTCTCGCCATTGAGCACCCAGCCGACGCCATCGCGAGTCGCGGTGGTGCGCATGGCGGCGGGGTTCGATCCGAAATCGGGCTCGGTCAGCCCGAAACATCCAATGGCGGATCCGTTTTGGAGGCGCGGCAGCCAGCGGCGCCTCTGCTCCTCGCTACCGAAGGTGAAAATGGGATACATCACCAGCGCGCCCTGCACGGAGACGAAACTGCGTATGCCGGAGTCGGCGCGCTCCAGTTCCTGCATCACCAGCCCGTACTCGACGTTGTTCATGCCCGCGCAGTTGTAACCTTCCAGGTTGGCGCCCAGGAAGCCGAGCTCGCCCAGTTCGGGAATCAGCTCGGAGGGGAAACGGGCATCGCGATAGCAGTCGCGGATCAGCGGCAGGATGCGCTCCTCGGCGAAGCGCCGCGCTGTCTGCCGCACCATCCGCTCCTCTTCGTTGAATAACGAATCCACCCGAAAGTAATCCACGCCGCGGAAGGACATCGGATATTTTCTCCCTCATCATTGGAACACGGCGCCGAGCGGGCGTGCGCCAGGCTGGCTGGCGCCGGCGGGGCACAACCACGGGCCAGCGAAACTAGCCCTTTTCTCTTCCTCAGCCGCCTCCACGCCTGCGGGCATCGCCGCGTCATAATATAAAGGTACAAACGTATGCGAAATCAGCCTTGGGCCGGGCATACCAGGCCTCATCGACAAAAGGGCTTCTCCCTGATTGAGTTGCTGATCGTGGTATCGATCATCCTTATCCTCATCACCATCGCCGTGCCGAAGTTCACGCGCGCCCAGATGTATACGCGGGAAACCGCGGCCATTCAGGCAATCAAGGCCATTCACACCTCCGAAGTCCAATTCCAATCGCAGTTCGGCCGGTATGCGGTGTCGCTCACCGAACTCGGGCCGCCAGCCAGCGGTGGGCCGAGCCCCTCGGCGGCCGACCTGATCGGCAACGATCTGGCCAATGGCGAAAAGCAAGGCTACAAGTTCGTCGTTGCGGCCGTCCCTGGCGGGTACACGATCAATGCCAACCCAGTGACGTATAACAGCAGCGGCAGCCGCAGCTTCTACTCCGACCAGACGATGACCATTCACGAAAACTACGGTCCGGAGCCGGCCACCGCGCAAAGCAAGGAACTGCGCTAGCGTGGCGCGGCGTTCGGCATTGCCAGCGCGCTTGGGAAGTGGGGCAGGCGCTTTCGCCTGCCAACCGCCAGGACACAGGCGGCAAGCTTACCTCGGCGAAGCCGGAATGCTCGCCGGAAAGCTTCCTGCGCTTGAAAGCGTGAGGTTGGCAGGCGGAAGCGCCTGCCCCACGTATCTGCGCCATAACTTACAAGGTTGCCCAGACGTCGCACCAGCCAGTAGCTCGCGAGCAGTGGGGCGCGAGTTGCCCGCGGGCTGAGGCTTTCGCTAAACGAATTCCGATGTTCTCTTACTCCAACAACGATCTCTACTGCGAACAAGTGGCGCTGGCCGACCTGGCGGCGCGCGTGGGCACGCCCGCTTACGTTTATTCCAGCCAGACCATTCTCGCCAATTACCGCGCCTACGACGAAGCCTTCGGAACTCTGCCGCACTCGGTCTGCTACGCGGTGAAAGCGAATTCGTCGCTCGCCGTGCTGGCGTTGCTGGCCAAAGCCGGAGCCGGTTTCGACATCGTCTCCGGCGGCGAGCTGGCGCGCGTGCTGGCCGCCGGCGGCGACGCGTCGCGAGTGGTGTTTTCCGGCGTGGGCAAAACCGCCGCCGAACTCGAGTACGCGCTCGACCACGGCATCCACAGTTTCAATTGCGAATCCGAACCGGAGATCGCGCTACTGGACGCGCTGGCCGCGCGCCGCGGCATGAAAGCGGGCTTCTCGGTTCGCGTCAACCCGGACGTGGACCCCGCCACTCATCCTTACATCGCCACCGGCCTCAGCCAGAACAAATTCGGCATCGCCATCGAGCGTGCGCGCGCCGTCTATGAACGGGCACGCGCCCTCGACTATCTTACGGCCGAGGGCGTGAGCTGCCACATCGGCTCGCAGATCCTCGACCCGAGCCCGCTGCTGGAAGCGGTGGACATGCTGGTGGATCTCGCCAGGCAGCTCCGCGCCGAGGGATGCCCGATTCGTCATCTCGATCTCGGCGGCGGCCTGGGCATCGCCTATCGGCCCGCCGAAACGGCGCCCGGCGTCGCCAAGTTCGTCGAAGGCCTGCGCGACAGGCTCGCCGATACGGGCCTTACGGTCATGGTCGAACCGGGCCGCTCCATCGTCGGTCCCGCGGGCGTATTGCTCACGCGCGTGCTGTACCGCAAGCAGAATGGTGCCAAGGAATTCATCGTGGTGGATGCGGCGATGAACGATCTCATTCGCCCCGCGCTCTATCACGCGCACCACGAGATTGTTCCGCTGCGCAAGAACGGGCTGCCGCCCATGACCGCGGACGTG
Organism: uncultured Solibacteraceae bacterium; assembly: GCA_964520085.1. Taxonomy (GTDB): domain Bacteria; phylum Acidobacteriota; class Terriglobia; order Bryobacterales; family Bryobacteraceae; genus Bog-375. The sequence continues at coordinate 7,076 of CAZFOP010000037.1, forward strand.
GTGGGCCCGATCTGCGAAAGCGGCGATTTCCTGGCGCACGACCGCCCGATGGCCAATGCCATGCCGGGCGATTACCTGGCCGTGTGCGCGGCCGGCGCTTACGGATTCGTGCAGTCGTCGAACTACAACTCGCGGCCGCGTGCGCCGGAGGTGCTGGTGGAAGGCGCCGCTTACCGCGTGATTCGCCAGCGCGAGACTTACCAGGATCTGATGCGCGGTGAGACAATCTGATTTGCGGACTCGATGCTTGCTTCTCGAAGCAGCTTCGCCGCGCCGTGGGAGATGAGCGTGAATCCTTACAAGTTGAGTCGCTCGACAGGCCCGTGGGTGGCCGGTTTGGGACTGCTCGCGGCCTCCGTCGCAACGGCCCTGGCGCAGACTCCACCGCGGACGACGGATACACTTTCCCTGGCCGGGAAATGGGAATTCGCTCTGGATCCCACTGGCGCCGGCCTGAAGGAAGGATGGGCCGTTCACACGCTCGCCGATTCGATCGTGCTGCCCACCACCACGGACGTCGCCTGCAAAGGCAAATTGCAATTGCCCACGCAGGAAGCTGGAAAGCTGTCGCGCCGTTACCCATACGAAGGGCTGGCATGGTATCGCAAGACATTCACTGTGCCGCGAGACTGGCAGGGCAAAGAAGCCGCGCTCTATCTGGAGCGCACCAAGAAGGTCACAGTCTATCTGGATGGCGGCGCAGCCAGAGACGGTGGCGCGCAGCTCAGCACGTCGCACCTCATCCGCTTAGGCAAGCTCAGTTCCGGCGCGCACACGCTGGCCATCCTGGTCGATAACCGGCTGACCAACTGGCCCGACCGCGTGGTCAACAGCCACATGCTAGACGAATCCACCCAGACTAATTGGAACGGCATTCTGGGACGCATCGAGCTGCGCACCGAGGAGCGGTTCGCCATTCTGGGTGTGAGCGTAGGGGCGGTGCCGGACGATTCGTACCGGTTACTCATCCACCTTCGCATGGCGGACGCCTCGGCCAAACCCGAGTTGAAGGCGACGCTCTATTCCGGGAACCAGGTGCTGGCCCAAACTGGCGCCAGCGGCGTCGAGGCAGAACTCGCGACGCGGCCACCCGGCCCCCTGTGGAATGAAATCGACTTGGCCGCGCCACATCCACCAGCGAAGTCGGGGCCAACCGCTCCGCTGTGGGACGAGTTTCATCCCAACTTGCTCCGCCTGGTGGTTGAGGCCAAGGTTGGCAGCGTGAACGCGACCTGGAGTGGGTTCGTGGGCTTGCGCGATTTTCGTGCACAGGATGGCCACTTCACCGTCAATGGCCACCGCACATTTCTCCGCGGCAAACACGATGGCTGCGTGTTTCCGCTCACCGCGCATCCGCCGATGGATGAGGCTGGTTGGCAGAAATACTTCACCGTCGTACAGTCGTACGGCATCAACCACATCCGCTTCCATTCGTGGTGCCCGCCGGATGCTGCGTTCGCGGTGGCCGACCGCATGGGCTTTTACCTGCAACCGGAGCTCCCCTTCTGGGGCGACCCGAGCAAGCCGGGCGTGGAGGCGTTCCTCACCGAAGAGGGCCGCCGCATCCTGACCGACTATGGCCATCACCCCTCCTTCGTCATGCTCAGCATCGGCAACGAATATTGGGGCGACCCCGCAACCAGACCGCTGATGGTCGCCGCGCTGCGTGCGTTCGACCCCAGCCGTTTGTTCGACCAGGGATCGAACTCGGAATCCTGGAATCCGCAAGAGTTCGCCGGCGACGATTATCGCGTCAGCGCCTACGGGAAAACGGCGCCGGCCGGCAACGCGCGCGGCTCCTACGCTCACCAGGATAAGAAGGATGGCGAGGTCGGTTACATCCAGGAAGGCGCACAGGGAACTTCCGAGACCTACACGGCGGCGCTCGAGGGCAAGCGGCTGCCATTCCTCAGTCACGAAGTCGGCCAGTACGAGGTGTTCCCCAACCTGGGCGAGGCCGTCAAGTATACCGGAACGCTGCGCGCGGACAACTTCGCCGTCTTTGGCGAGCGCCTCAAGAAGGCCGGCCTGATCGATCAGGCGGAAGATTTTCGCCGTGCCAGCGGAATGCTTTCCGCCCTGTGTTACCGCGAGGAAATTGAAGCCGCGCTGCGCACTCCGCAAATGGACGGCTTCGACTTGCTGGATTTGCAGGATTACCCCGGGCAGGGCACCGCGCTGGTGGGCATGTTGGATGCCTTCATGGACTCCAAGGGCCTCATCACACCCGAAGAGTGGCGCGCGTTTAGCTCGCCGGTGGTCCCGCTGGCTCTGTTTGCCAAACACACTTGGACCAATCGGGAGGAGTTCACAGCCGAAGTCCGCGTGGCGAACTACGGCGAGGCCGGTCGCAGCGGCCCCGTGGTTTGGCAGATGAAGGAGGGACTGCATGTACTCCAATCCGGCAGTGTAAGCTCGGTCCGAGTGCCTACAGGCGGCGTGACGACGGTGGGCCAGATTCGCTTCGCGTTGAGCCCGGTTGTGGCTCCGGCGCGGCTGGCCCTTTCGGTCGGAATTGGCTCGAACGTGCTCGAGTGGCCGCTCTGGATCTACCCGGCGGAAGCGTCGCGGCCCTTGCCCGGTGTCACCATCGCGCGCACCGTCGACGATGCGCTGGCGCACCTCGCTGTTGGCAAGCGCGTTCTTCTACTGCCGCAGGCACGGGAGGTTCCCAACAGCCTGCCCGGCTACTTCACGCCCGATTTCTGGTGTTACCCGATGTTCAAGAAGGGCAACCCGCCCGGCACAATGGGGCTGCTGATTCAGCACCGGCATCCCGCCCTGGCCGCATTTCCGACCCGCTTCTATTCCGAGTGGCAGTGGCAGAACCTCGCCCACCACTCGCAGGCCATCATCCTCGATTCGCTCGCCGGCTTCCGCCCCATCGTGCAACCCATCGATAACTTCGACCGCAACCACCGCTTGGGAACCATCTTCGAGTTGAAGGTGGGCGCCGGCCGCTTGCTGGTGTGCGCCATCGATCTGCCCGCCATGACCGACGCACCCGAGGCAGCGCAGTTGCTGCTGAGCTTGGAGCAGTACGCCCAATCCCCAAACTTCGCTCCCACCCGGGAAGTTTCGCCCAGCGATCTACGTAAACTTCTGCACGGCGAATAAGGTGGCGCTGGTCCCCGGCTTGCAAACCGGGCGAAGTCAGAAGCCTACTCGACAGCTTCCGCTTGCAGTCGGTTGCGGAGGCGTGAGGGAATAGTGGCCGCCGTAGCGGCGGGGAGAAGCTCGAGTCCCTCCTTGGCCGCGGCGCGCGCCTTTTCCGCTTTCCCCGCGGCGCGATAGGCGCGCGCCAGCGTGAGCAGATACCCTGGCTTCCGATGATGGCTCATCTCCACCGCGCGTGCGGCGCAATCCACGGCCATACCGGGATCGCGAAGCTGCGCCGGTAGAACCGTTGTCAAACCCGTAGCAACCTGGCTGAGATCCGTGCTCTGGGCATTTGGCTCTTTTCCCACCGCCTTCAAGATGGCAACCCCTCTTTCCGCCGTCTCCTGCGCTCCGTCAGTCCTATGGAGCGCCTGTTGTTGCAGGCTGATCCGGATTAGTAGCAACCCCAGGGTGGATCGCAAGGTGGTCCTGTCCGGTTCCTGCTTGAGAACGCGTTCGAGGAGGGGCTGCACTTCCGACAGGCTTTTCAGGGCGTTGGCGGTATCCGCCAGTCCATCCACCGCCCCCTTCGTCGCAGCCTCCTGCGCCCGCTCCTCGTAGCATTGCGCTTCCAAATCGAAGAGTGATCCCAAGTCGTTTACGGCGCGAAGATCGTTGGGATCCGTAGCCAGGAAAGGCTGCTCGATGGCCTTGGCCTGTGCCAGAGAAGCCAGTGCTTCCCCGTATCTTCCGGCTTCTTCGAGCGCCGCGCCGTACCCCTGCAGAACGACCGCCAGCAGGCGCCGGTTGCCGAAGCTTTTCCTGGCCCCCTCCGGGAGCGCGTTCACGCCGTCTATCGCTCTGCGATACTCCGGCAGCGCAGAGGCCGGATCGGTTTCAGAAGCCAGGCTCGCGATTTTCATGTGGATCCCCGCGATTGCCAGCGCGGCATCGGTGGATCGGGTACCAAGCCGGAGCAGGCGTTCCTCAAATTCAAGCGCCCGCTGGTATGCCGCCAGCGCGGCCACCGGATCGTTCAGATTCTCCACGCCAGGTTGTCCCAGCTCGTCGCCCAGAACCCCATAGGCTCTGGCCGCTTCGATCAAACCGCCGGGCAACGCATTCGGCCGGGTCGCCAGCTCCGCGAAACTGCCCACCGCCAATCGCATCGTAGCCACGGCTTCCCGCGCTCTGCCGATCCCAAACAGCACCTCGCTGCGCGATTCCTCCGCCAACCCAAGGGCGTGCACCGCAGCTTCATTCGCCGGCTGCCGCCGCACCACGGCAACTGCGATCGAGACAGCCTGGTCCAGGCTGGTCAAGGCGCCCCGCACGTCGCCGATGTTCTGCTCGTAGGGACTGGCTTGCACATTGGCCAACCGGGTGTAGGCATTCGCTAGGTCGAGTTGCAGTTGCGGATCGTCGAAGGCATCCTTGGCCGCGCGGCTCAGGTGCTCCGAAACGGCGCTCACGAGCAGCTTCTGGGCTGCCGTCGAACCGGGAATCCGCTGGATGGCGTCGTCTATTTCCGAAAGCAGACTATTGCTGAGCTTGCGCAGATCTTCCGCGCGGGCCTCCGCCTTCTGGCGCTCAACGTCCGCAATCTGGCGCTCGGCCTCCGCCCTCCGTCGCTCGACGTCCGCAATCTGACGCTCGGCCTCCGCCCTCCGTCGCTCGACGTCCGCAATCTGGCGCTCGGCCTCCGCCTTCTGGCGCTCGGCGTTCGCAAAACGGCGCTCGACGTCGGCGATTCGTGCTTGCCGGATCACGCCGCCGATTCCCGTCAGCACGGTCGCCGCCAGCAGTGCCGCGGCCGCCAGCGCAAGCTTGTAACGGCGGGCGAACTTGCCGGCATAATAGCGGAAACTGCCCTGATGCGCTGCCACGGGCCGCCCGCCAAGGTACGCGTCCAGATCGGAGATCAACTGGTCCACGCCGGCGTAGCGTGCTTCCGGCTCCTTCCGCAGAGCCTTCAAAACGATTGCGTCGATGTCGGAATCCAGGCCGGCGCGAGGGGCCTTTTCGCTCGGTTTCGGCGGCTGCCGCTCGCAGACCACGCGGACCATCTCGGCGGTCGAGAACTCCTTCAGCTCGAATGGAAGCTCGCCGGTGACCAGAAGAAAGAGCAGCAGGCCCAGCGAGTAAACGTCGGATGCGGTCGAGATCGGCTGTCCCAATACCTGCTCGGGACTGGCGTATTGCGGCGTATAGGAATGAAAACCCTGCCGCGTGAGTTCGCCATCCTCGCGGCCGAGCAGCTTGGCCGTGCCGAAGTCGAGAAGCTTCGGTGTGCCGTCTTCCAGCACCAGAATGTTGTCCGGCTTCAAATCCCTGTGGACGACGAGGTTCTGGTGCGCATAGCGAACCGCCTCGCAAACCGACTTGAAGAGTTCGACGCGCCCGGCGAGATCGAGCGAGTGTTGCGAGCAGTAGCGGTGAATGGGCAACCCATTGGCGTATTCCATCGCCAGATATGGCTCGCCATCTTCGCTGACGCCGCCATCCAGCAAGCGTGCGATATACGGATGATTGAGCCCGGCCAGAATCTGCCGTTCCTGCCGGAGCCTCTCGCGAAACAGACCACCCGTGATCGGCAGTTCGATCAGCTTCACGGCTACCTGCTGCTCGAATTGCCCATCCACCCTCCGCGCCAGATAGACCGCCCCAATGCCCCCGCGCCCGAGCAGTCTTTCCAATTCGTATGGCCCGACGCGCCGGCCGCTGTGCATGTCATCGAGTTTCCGCCGTTTCGGGGGCACATACGAGACTGTGATGCGTTGCTCCTCATCCGCCGCACGTAGCAGCGAACCCACTTCCTCCAGCAGCTCGCTGTCTCCCGCACACAGCGTGTTGAGACGCGCGGCCCTCTCCTCGGGGGAAGTCCCGCTCACATCCTCGAAAATGACTTTCAGCCGGCTCCAGCGGTCTGGGCTGGTGCTCTCGGTGGACATTCGGTTACTCCCAGCCGGCGGCCTTTCGCTCTAAGGTCCGTGCGGATCGCAGGCGGAACGAATCACACTTGCCCACGTGGTCGATCCCGTTCGCCTCTCATGCGCCGATATAGCCAACTCCTGGCAAACTTCACTTCGCGGTTCACCGTCGCTGTCGAGATCCGCAGGATCTCGCCCGTCTCCTCCGCCGTGCATCCGAGGAAGAACCGTAGTTCGACGAGATGTACCTGCTGCGGGTCGATCGCCTCCAACTCATCCAGCGCCCGGTCCAGCTCGATCGTCGACTCGTCGCCGACCTGAAGCCAGGGAATCTGATCGTGTAGCGCGACGTGCTCGGCGCCGCCCCCTCTCTTTTGCCTGGCGTTACTGCGTGCGTGTTCCGTCAGGATCCTGCGCATTACTTTGGCCGAGAAAGTGTAAAAGTGAGCGCGGTCCACCCAGTCCGGTTCCCGAAGCCCGATCAGCCGCAGGTACACTTCGTGGACCAGGGCGGTCGCCTGGAGCACACCGGGATCTCTCTCCCCACGGATATAGGCGGCTGCAAGCTGGCACAGATGCGGATACACGAGCGGCATCAGCCGGTCAAAGGCACCGGGTTTGCCCTGCTTCCATTCGAGTAGCAGTTGCGTGATCTCGCCCGGCTGGGAATTCAACACAGGCTCCTTCCGGTCAGGTTTATGAGAACAAGTCTATCATTTTCATTGGTAATGAAAAAGATCTCTGACTCTGGTATTCCAAAACACAATTTCCCGGAATCTTCGTGAACCATTTTATGTTCGTTTGGCGCCGCCTATTATGGGCCTAGTGAAATCCCGGGAATGCACAAAGAAACGACGACTAATTCATAGTTACAGGTTTCACAGTTGACTAAGGATATATATGAAACTCCTCGATAGATTTGCCAATCTCGCCGTCATTATCGGCGTCGTCGTTTTCCTGGCACTGGTTGTTCACAACCGGCTCTGGCGCTCCAGCGCGCCACCGGCCTCTCCGCTCGCCATGGCGCAAGCGCTCAAGGGCCGGACGATCCACCTTTCCGGCATCGACTTTCCGCGCTCCCGAGCCTCCGTCCTTTTGGTGATCTCGAAAACCTGCCACTACTGTGAGGAGAGTTTGCCCTTCTACCGCACACTGGCGGCCGAGACGCAGAACAAGGTCGATCTGTTGGCAGTACTGCCTCAGCCTAGGCCGGAAGCCGAGGCGTATCTGAAGGATGTTGGCTTGCCAGCGACCCAGGTTGCATCGGCGCCACCCACCCAGCTCGGTCTTTCGGGAACCCCCACCCTTGTTCTGCTGGATCGTAGTGGCAAGGTGCAGGAAGTTTGGTTAGGCTTCCTGGAGGGGGCCCGCCAGGCGCAAGTGCGGTCTCGCCTTGCGCAGTTGTAAGCAGTCAAAACTCAAAGAGAAGAAGGAGAGGTACAGAATGAAGTCCAACGTATTTTCCGTATTGAAGATCGTGTTGATCGCCATGATGCTGGTTTGGGCAGTTAGCGCGTCAGCCCAGTCCGGCCCCCCGACGCAATACTGCAACCAGGCGGCCGAGATCCAGTGCATTGCTCAGATGCAACTATGCACTTCTTATTGCGGCCCCCAACCATCGGAGAACCCCTGGTGTGTTGCCGGCTGCTATAGCTACTTCTACTCCTGCATGGCCCAGGCTGACTGTCTGTAACACGTCGGCCACCACTCGCACAACAAGGCGAAGGCCCCGAGCCAATCGCTCACGGGCCTTCGCTTGAAGTCGTGAAGCGCCATGGTGCGTATTCCCAAGGCCGGAGGTTTGTCCGCACGAACCCCGCATCCCCGGCCCGAGCCATCCTATCCACGTGAGTCACATACGATCTTCGCTATTAAGTCAATCACTTAGCCCATAATTCCCTTGACACATCGCTCATACTGGAATTGGGACTGTGGCGCCAGGCTCCGCTGCTAGTCCTTACTTGCTGG
>CAZFOP010000038.1:0-15004 GCA_964520085.1 uncultured Solibacteraceae bacterium
TTTTGGCAGCACCAAAACCGGCCAAAGTGGCGCCGTTTTATTCCGGCGCTAACAATCGCCGACATTTATGATGCCCTCACGTCCGCGCGCCCTTACAAGGCCGCCTACACGCCGGTGGAGGCAATTGATATCATGCGTGAGGAAGCCAACCGTGGCTGGCGCGATCCGCGCGTTTTTCACTTGTTCACCCGTCTGCACCGCGCCGTCCTTTCGAAACTGGGAAATCTGGATAGCACGGAGCGCGGCTTGCTTTCCATGCGGCAATCGCTGATGAGCTTGCAGCGTTGCTTGGCCTCGGAGTCCGCAGCCCTCACGCAGTCGAATCTCCAGGTTGCCTGAGCACGACTCACAGCGTTGCGGGCCGGGCATACCAGGCCCGCGCCCGCTCACACACCGGATCAGTCCCGCGTAAACGCGCGGAAGTTGGAAACCCCAGTCACGCATTTTTCAAAATACCGCCAACTCCATGCCGAGCCTTGGTTTACGCCTTTGTTGACGCGACCGTCACGGGCCGTCCCCGCGACCCATGTGCCACGCTGAAATACGCTCACATGCCAGCCGTGCGAACAATCAGGCCCACGTCGCAGCCGAGGTGCCATGCCGTATCCAATTGTTACGCCGCCAAGTGCGGTCGCGGAGACGCTGGACCTGGGTTCCAGTCTGGGCTAACTTCATGCCTTTGAGCTCATTAGCGGCCGCTGCTCGGCCGCCCAAGCCGCCAGCCTCCGCCAACTGCGGGAGGACAAGACCTTCCGCCGCGTTAGTCCGAGTTGGCGTGAGTTCTGCCCACTCTACCTAAACATGACGGGCCGTCAGGCCGACAAGATCATCCATCTTTGGGAGGAACTCGGTGCCGATCACTTCGATCTCGCCCGGTTGACGCGCATATCGCCGGAGACTTACTGCGCCATCGCCCCCGCCATCCGCATGGCGCTCTCCATTTTGGCGGCGAAGCTATCGCACTCACCCACGAGAATTCTCGCCGCGTGTCCGTCGCCGTGGCTAAACTCCGCCGCCGCGTCTCTCGCAATCCCGCTCGCCAGCTTCCGATGCATCGGCGCATCGCTAGTCTCGACAAACGCGCCGCGCTCCGGCGTATCGAACCGAAAACACCGCCTAGCGGGAGTCCTAAGTGACTGTTTCACGTGAAACGTGGGATCTGGTGTTTCACGTGAAACTTGGGCTTTAGTCGCGGCCAGCTTCGTGTTAGTATGGCCGCTTGAGCCGGGTATTTGCAATTGCGAACCAGAAGGGCGGCGTCGGCAAGACGACCACCGCCATCAACCTCGCCGCTGCGCTGGCAGCCAACGACCTCAGAATCCTTGTCATCGACTCCGATCCCCAAGGCAATGCCACAAGTGGTCTCGGCGTCGCCAAAGATCCTAATCGCCCCAGCCTGTACCATGTCATCCTCGGCGACGCCTCTCCGCAGGACGCAATCATCGCCACCGCCTTCGATGGCTTATCCCTCATTTCCGCCGACAAGAACCTCGTCGGTGCCAACCTCGAGCTGGTGGACATCCCCAATCGCGAATTCCGCCTCCGCGAACGCATTCAGAGCATCCGCGACCAATACAATTTCATCCTGATCGATTGCCCGCCCGCCCTCGATCTCCTGACACTCAATGCCCTCATTGCGGCGGATTCGGTTCTCGTCCCCATCCAGTGCGAATTCTTCGCCCTCGAAGGTGTTTCCGAACTCATGGACACCATCGATCGAATTCGCGATGCCTTCCAGCATCCCTTGCAGGTAGAGGGCATACTTCTCACCATGTATGACGACCGCACGAACCTAACACGCCAAGTCGCCAACGATCTCAGAGAGTTTTTCTCGGATCAGGTCTTTTCCACCATCGTCCCCCGCAGCGTTCGCTTGGCCGAAGCGCCCAGTTTCGGCAAGTCCATTCTCGCTTACGACCCTCGCTCCAAGGGCGCCGAAAGCTACATCAGGCTGGCCAAAGAGATCCTGGACCATGAACAAAACAGAAAATCCTCGCAAGGCGCTCGGTAGGGGCCTCGGCGCCCTTCTTCCTACCCGCCCGACAAACCAACCCGCTCCTACGCCCGCACCAGCCGAGGAGGCGTCCCTCACCGTTCCCATCGACAGCATCGACCCTAACCCGCTCCAGCCGCGGCGTGTCTTTCAGAGCGAGCGTCTATCCGAACTGGCGCAATCCATCCGCGCGAACGGCATCATCCAGCCGCTGGTCGTCCGCAGGTCCGGTGAACGGTTCCAGCTAGTGGCCGGTGAACGCCGCTGGCGCGCTGCCAAATTGGCTGGCAGCGAATCTGTGCCCGTCGTGATTCGCGAAATCGCCGATGATCGCCTCCTCGAAGTGACCCTGATTGAGAATATCCAACGCGAGGATCTGAATCCAATCGAAACCGCCGTTGCTTTTGACCGGCTCGGCCGCGAGTTGCTTCTCAGTCCCGATCAGATTGGCCAGCGGACCGGCAAAGACCGCACCACCATCGTTAACCTCCTCCGCCTCCTGCAACTCCCCGCCGATATCCAGCAATTGGTTTCCGAGCGCCGCCTGTCCGCCGGCCATGCCCGCTGTCTTTGTTCGCTCCCCAACGTCGAACTGCAACGCGAAGTAGCCGAAAAAGCCGTCGCCCAAGGATGGAGCGTGCGCCAGACCGAGCGCACTACCCAGCGGATGCTGGAAGGCCGCAAGCCCAAGCACGTCGATGAAGTCGAAACCGATCCCAACGTCAAGGCTGCCATCCAGGAACTCGAACGCGTCCTCGGTACCAAGGTTCGTATCGTCGAGAAGGCCAAGCTAAAGGGCCGCATCGAAATTGATTACTATTCTCCCGAAGATCTCGATCGCATCTACACTGTGATCGTCAGTCCGCCCTCCTGACTTTAGAGTGACAAAGCCGCTTACGCTGCGAAATTCAGGTAACGGGCTGGCCCTCCGAGCCTTCCCCCCCTATCGTGTCATGGTCACGAATCATGCATGAGGATGAGGACGCTCCGACTAGCCGCCGTGCAGGATTGTTCCCAACCCTCGTTGCTTCGCGGGTCTCATTATGCTATTTATGAGTCAAGTCGAAATTCGAACCCAACGACAGAACCGCTCGTGCTGTGCAGGAGTGCGGTCGTCAATCAGATTCTCTTCATAAGGATGGCATCAGTGGAGACCGTCAATCGCAAGCTCATTCGTCCGTCGCTGAACGAGATCAAGGAGCAGATTAGTCCACCCCGCCGCCCGGCCCTCCAGTCGCAGAAGAAGCCGGTCCCGCCGGACCAGACCAATGCGGAGAATTTTTACTACGTGAAGCAGATGCAGGCGAAGACCCCCATGGTCTTTGTGTTGCGCGACGGCGAAACGCTGCATGGCGTCATCGAGTGGTATGACAAGTGCTGCCTCAAGGTCAATCGCGATGGCCAGCCCAATATACTGATCTACAAACCCGCCATCAAATACATGTACAAGGAAGCCTAGCCGCTACCGCCGCGAAGCTCGCTGACCCACATTTTGCGTCCATAAAACATAAAGGCCACAAAATGTTGTATAGCATTCGCAGTTGCCTAGGACGCGCCGCTTGAAGCGCCCAGACCAGAGCACGCCCCCACCTACTTGCGGCTGGCGATCCACCCGTCGACCTTCGTCTCCAGCATGTCGAGCGGCAGCGGGCCCTGATCCAGGACCGCGTCGTGAAAAGCGCGCAGATTGAATTTCGGTCCCAGCTCCTGCTGCGCGCGTCTGCGAAGAGCGAGAATCTTCATCTGTCCCATCTTGTAGGAGAGCGCCTGCGCCGGCCACGCAATGTAACGATCCACTTCGGTCTCTATGTTCTGATCGTCCATCGCCGTGTGCTGGTGGAAGAAATCGACCATCTGCTGTCGCGTCCAATGCTTGGCGTGGACGCCTGTGTCGACCACCCAGCGCACCGAACGCCACATCTCATTTTGGAGGCGCCCGTATTCGCTATACGGATCTTGATAGAAGCCGACCTCCTTTCCCAATCGCTCCGCGTAGAACGCCCAGCCTTCGGTGTAGGCATTCAGGTCGAGGTCATACCGGCGGAACGGCGGCAGGCCGGTGAGTTCCTGCGCAATCGAAAACTGCATGTGATGCCCAGGGACTCCTTCGTGATAAGCGATGGCTTCCACGTTCAGCAGCAAGCGCTTCTCGGGGGCGTACTCGTTGACATTGATGCGCCCGGGGCGCGAACTGTCGCCCGCTCCCGGCGAATAATCGGCGGGAACATTGTCGGCGGCAAGATACGCCTCCATCGGCACCACGTCGAGTTTGGTCTTGGGCAGATGCCCGAATAGTTCCGGTAGCTTGCCGTACATTTGATCGCGATACTGCGTGTACAAGTCCAACAGTTGCCGGCCGGAGGTCGCGTGCAGTTTCGGTTCCTGACGGATGTGTTCGTTGAACGATTTCAGATCGGCGAAGCCCTGCGCCTTGGCAATGGCCAGCATCTCGGTTTCGATTTCCGCTACGCTCTGCAATCCAAGCTGGTGAATCTGTTCGGCGGTCAAATCACTGGTGGTCTGGTGACGAATCGCGAAGCCGTAGCGTGCTTCGCCATCGGGCAAAGCCCACAGGCCGGGATCGAGCCGTCCATGCGGCGCGTACTCTTCGCGCACGAATTTGGCGAACTTCGCATACGCCGGCGCGACCAGGTTCTTCACCGCCGTTTCGACGCTTGCTCGCAGTGGCTTTCGCTCAGCTTCCGAGATGGAACCGGGAAGCTTGCCCAGCGGTGCGGTGAACGGACTCTTGTCGAGTGGGTAGCCGGCGATCTCCTGCGCCTGCGTGGACACTTTCTCAAGCAAGAACCGCGGCGGCATGAGGCGGTCGCGCAGTCCGTCGCGCATGTGTCCCATCGCTTCATCCAGCACGCGAGGAATCTGGCGCAGCCGGGACACGTAATCCTGGTAATCCTTCACGTTCCGGAAGGGTGTATCGAGGGCCAGCGAAGCGTACTCCAGATGAACCCCGTCGAACTGAGTCGCCGGCATCTCCCAATCCTTGAAGAGCGCGGTGTCGATGGTGTCACGCAAACTACGCAGCATCAACTCGCGGTTGAATCTCTCCTGTTCGGGAAAGCCGGCGACATCGACGGCTTCAAAACGAGCAAGCGACTGGCGGGCGTGTTCGATCTCCGCGGCAATCGCCTCGTCCGACAAATCGCTCAGCCGGTCGTTGTAGCGATCGTCGCCAACGTGGGTGGCAAGTTCCGGCTCGGTCCGCAGTGTGTACTCCCACTCCTCGGCGAGCAAACGATTGAGCTTGGCACGCCGGAGTTCCAGAGTCGGTCCGGCAGTCTGGGCAGAGAGTGGGACGAGTTGAGCCGCCGCGAAGAACACGATAACTGCCAATGCGCGCAAGATACTTCCTCCGCAACATTTATTCTAGGTCAAATGGGAAAACGGTCCATGTGTGTCGGCGGAATCGCGTGATATAGTTACTGGACATGTTCAGCCCGCTATTGCCATCCTGGCCGGCGGAGGCGAAAGCCGCCCTGCTGGCCGGCGCGATCCTGGTTGCCGCCGCTGCGGTGCGAGTCCTCATGCGCCGCGCCGCGTTCTTCCCTCCCCGGCTGAAACACAATGGCATCGCCGTCGGAGATACGAAGGTCTACGACAACCGGTCGCTGGTGCTGATGCTGGACCAATTGAAGGACCAGTTGAAAGAGCTGCAAAAGCTGGATGCGACGAAGCCATGGGGCGCCATTGGGACGCAGCAGGCGGCATCGAGCGCGTCCACCACCGTCTCGGGCACTATCGCGAGCGGCAGTAAGGACGCAGGCAAGCCCGACACAGGAGGCGGTGGAAGCGGCGACGCAAAAGCCGCCGGCGCGGAACCGCCTAAATTGAGTGAGCGCCCGAGCGACCTGCTGGCCGACCAGGTCAACCTCAACTACGACATCTTCAATCTGCAACTGCTGCTCGAGCGTGCCATCTCGGACCGCATCATGCCAATGTCGAAGAGCAAATCGGGCGAACAAGGCCAGCCGCAGGGTGCGCAAGCCGACCTGGCTGACACTAACCCAACCAGGCAGACGCCGGCGGGCCGCGTTCAGGCGGTGCTCGGCATTCCGGTTTCCCTCGATCCGCCCGCCTACGCGGCGGGCTGCGCCGCCGTTGTCGAAGTATGGCTCAAGGCGGATTATCCGCTGTCCCTGGTGGTGCTGTTTCCGCAGGAGGACACTTATAACACCGCCATCAGCAGCCACCGGCGCGCGAGTTTTTCGGCGTCGGCAAACCAGCCCGGCACGGCTGCCAGCGGCACTTTCGACAGCGCGCGAGATAGTTCCGCCATCCGGCGCGAGGTCGATACAGTGGCTTTTCAAAGGGTGGACGACAGCCTGAACGAGTTGGTTTTCGGCTGGGAGTTTTTCCCTGGCGCGGGCCGCCCTTCGGTTGCGCCGGGAATGCGCCAGATGCTGGCCGTGGTTTCGCTCGCGCAGGCCGACGACGGCAGCGAGCCCGTGAAGTTGAGCATTCAAACGCGGACCCGCTGGCGGAAATTCGACTCGGCCACGCTGACCGTCACCGATCACTGCGGCTGGCGCGTGCTGCTTACCAACCGGCCGGCGGATTCCGGGTGGAGCGTCGAACAGCTCATCGAAGTTTTGAAGACCGACTCCATCGAGGACGGCCTGCATCCCGTCGTCGACGATATCGAGTGCTATCGCGTGGGCGAAACGGCGGTCGTCGTCGTAAAAGGAGACAACTTCTTCCCTGGAACCTCGGTCGTCATGGGTGACAAGGTTCACGACAGCCGCGAGAACGACTTGATTCTCAAGTCGTCGCGCGTGATGCAGATCCAGGCGCCGCTTCGGGTGCTGGCGAGCGCCGCCGTTTTGAACGGCAGGTACGGCATCTCCAAAGAGCTGTGCATCGACCCCGTCAAGAAGTTCCAGATACCGCTGCTGGCAATACGCCTCGTGCAAATCGTCCCGGCCGAGCCCGGCTTCGTGGTCCGGCTGCAGTTGGGCCTGCTGGACGGCACGCGGACCCCACCCCTTGGAGCCACTCTTCTGCGGTTGCCTCGCCCGGTTCTCGCCATTGACGGCGTGTTCATCTCGTCCGACGTGACTTATAGCGAGAATCCGTCGGACGACGGCCAGGGTGTCGACACGTGGGCCAACATTAGCATGGATAAGTCCGCCGTAAGAAGCCCGGCCAGCATGGTGTTGCGATTGACCTTCCCGCTATGCGGCCCCGCCTGGTCGCTGGTGTTTCAAACTTACGATATTCGTCAGGGAGTGACTGTCATCCGGCACGTCGAGGACACGGACACGAGATTGCTGTTCTCGGGAGCGATCTTCGCCTGGGAGCCCAGCGTCGCGGTGTGGCTGGGTGGCGAGTACAACTCCAAGAATGGTCTCAACCTGGTCCGCGTGGACCTTATGGAACTGGTGGTGCCCACCGCGTTGGCGCGCTCTTACAACTGGCTATTCGTGTTCGGTTCCTGGGGCAGCGCGCGGATCGACATTCAGGACGCGCCTGGGTCGCCGACCCAGCCAGCGGCCACCCCATGAAAAGCTCCGGTAGCGCCGGCGATCTTGTCGCCGGTGATTTTCCGGGATTCCCGGATCTCTCGTGCGGTTTTTCGTCTCGCGCCACCCGGCTTACAGCAGGTCCGCCAACCGGAGCGCTTTCCTGGCGGTGGTGCTCAACGGAATCGCATCGGCCTCGACCGGGTCCACCCAGCGGAAAAGCGCTCCGGAGGGAAGGCTCTGCGGCGCGCGCGCGGTTTTCACGGTGAACGTGTAGTGATGATGGGTGATCGTGTGGCGGAACTGCCCCGTAGGCGCGCCCGTGCGGACGCCCGGCAAGTCCTCCGGCGCGGGGAGGTCCCAGAATCCGGGCATGCGGCGCTCAGTGGCGGAGCGCTGTCGCAGCAGGATGCGGCTGCCCCAGCGCACCAGCAGGAGGACAGCTTCGATCCGCTCCGCTGGGACGCGCCCGAGCTTCACCGGCAACTGCTCCACGGTACCCTCTTGAAGCGCGCGGCACTGAGCCCGCAGTGGGCACTGTGGGCAGAGCGGGCGGCGCGGCAGGCAGACGGTGGCGCCCAACTCCATGAGCGCCTGGTTGAACGCGCCAGGCTCGCGCCGGTCCAGCCAGCTTTCGGCCACGGCGCGAAAACGATCTCGAGTTCTGGGCGACCGAATGTCTCCGGCATCGTTTTCCATACGGGCCACCACGCGGAGCACGTTGCCGTCCAGTACGGCGCGCGGTTCGGCGAAGGCGATGCTCGCCACGGCAGCCGCGGTGTAATCGCCGACGCCGGGCAACTCGCTCAGTTCGTCATACCGGCGCGGGAATCGACCGCGCGCCTTGATTTGCCGCGTGGCGGCGAGGAGGTTGCGCGCGCGCGAATAGTAGCCGAGGCCGCTCCACAGCGCGAGCACTTCCGGTTCGGCCGCCCCTGCCAGCGCATCGACGGTGGGGAAGCGATCGAGGAAGCGATGGTAATACGGGACCACCGCCGCCGCGCGGGTCTGTTGCAACATGATTTCGGAAACCAGGATTGCGTAGGGATCGGCGGTGTGCCGCCAGGGCAAATCGCGATGCCCCTGGGCGTACCAGCGGGCGAGCAGAGTCGAGACGCGGCGCTTCACTCGATGACGCGCAGCCACTCGGCGACCACGGCGAAATCCTCGGGACCGGCGTCCCAAGGTTCGAACTCCGGGTTGAGCGGTTCCAGGCGGATCTGTTCGTGCCGCCATTGGTCTTCGCCGCTCGAGACTTTGCGGCTGGTGTACTTCTTCACCGTGTAGCGCGCCGTCTCGTCGAGCACGCCGAAGCGCTGGATTAACAGAATCTTGTTCTGGCGCGAGCCCACCGGGTTCAGGCGGAACAGATTGAGACTTCCATCCGGAATGCGCGGCTCCATCGAACGGCCGACCACGTGGGCGACAAACAGATCGGGCGTGAGGCGCACACCGGCCGGCGCGGGCACCCAGTCTTCTTCCAGCGATTCCATTTCCTCGCCCAGCCGGCCGGCAGCGGCGCGCAGGCTGTAGAGGGGCAGGTGGGTGGAGAAACGATCGATGGCGACCGGTTCGATGTGTTCGCCATAGAGGCGCTCGATGACGCGGGAGAACGCATCCACCGAGACGGCCTGGCGTTCACCGACGCGAAGCATGTTCGAAAGCGCATCTTCGAGCCAGGCGAGACAGGCTTCGGCTCCCATTTCGGCCAGCTTGTCGCGCAGATCGCCTTCGACGGCTTCGAGCACTTCGGCATCTTCCGGCGCGGCGAAATCGTCATAGCGCGCGCGCAGCTTCACCCAGCCGCGATCGGTGGCGGGATCGACCAGAACCACGCCGATGGAGCGCGGAGCCGCGCCGGGCAGAGCGGCTTCCAAAACCACGTAGGTACCCTGGCGATTGCCCGAGATGGAGACGACTCTAGCCGGCATGCGCTCTAGTTCTATTCTACTTATCGGCTCGAAGTTTGTCTGGGAGAGGCGTAGCGTGGGCCATGATCAACAATCGGCCACAGAGGAACACAGATCAACAAGGATCCAAACCCCAAAAACATCACCTTTCCGTCTTAATCCGTATTGATCTATGTTCATCCGTGGCTCGCAAACGGGTTTTTCACTCCAGGGGGCTCGTCGGCGCGGAGGCTGTGGTAATTTCTAAGTACCATGGCGAAGTTTCTGTTGGGACTATTTACGGGCGTACTGCTGGTGTTTTTGGGCGGGATTCTCCTGCTGGTGCTGGCGTTTCAGTTGCACGACCGGCCGCCCGAGATTGCGTCGAACTCGGTGCTGGTAGTGCGTCTGGAAGGCGACATCCCGGAAAAGCCCGCGCTGGAGATGCCGTTCGTCGACAACCCCCGCGCGGCGGTGACGGTGGCGAGCGTTTGGTCGGCGCTGCGGCGCGCCGCGCAGGATAGCCGCATACGGGCGGTGGTGCTGGAGCCGGACGGCCTGTCGGTTGGATGGGCGAAGCTCGAAGAGATACGCGGCGACGTCGAACAGTTTCGCAAATCGGGCAAGCCGGTGTTCGCGTATCTGCGCACTCCCTCGGCGCGCGAGTATTACCTGGCGCTCGCCGCCGACCGCATCTACCTGGGGCCGGAAGATCCGCTCATGCTCAAGGGCATGCGCGCGGAGATTTTCTATTTCAAGAACACGCTGGCGAAGCTCGGCGTCTCGGTGGACGTGGAGCACGACGGAAAGTACAAGGACTTCGGCGACATGTTCACGCGCACCGACATGAGCCCGGAGACCAAGGAAGTTATCAACTCTCTGGTCGACGACCTTTACGGCAACCTGGTGGAGCGCATCGCGACGGCGCGGCGCAAAACGCCGGAGCAGGTGCGGGCGCTGATCGACCAGGGGCCATTCAGCGCACCCGACGCGCTGCAGGCGGGGCTGGTCGACGAGCTGCGCTTTGAAGATCAGATGTGGGGCGAATTGCGCGAGCGGTTGCACGGCGGCGAGCCGAACAAGCTGGCGCTTTCCAGGTACCTTAAGGCCACGCCGCGCCAGACGCCGCACAATCATTTCGCGTTGGTGGTGGCGGAAGGCGACATCGTACGCGGCGACCCGACGGACGATGGCGGCGAAGGGCTGACCGCCTACGGGTTCGGCAAGCTGCTGCGCGACGCCGTGGCAGACACGCAGGTGAAGGGCATTCTGGTGCGCATCGATTCGCCGGGCGGCGAGGTGACGGCGTCCGACGAGATGTGGCGCTCGATGAGTCTGGCGAGCAAGAAGAAGCCGCTCGTGATTTCGATGTCCGATCTGGCGGCCTCTGGCGGCTACTACATGGCGATGACGGGCGACCCGATTGTGGCGTATCCGGAGACCGAAACCGGCTCGATCGGGGTGGTCTACGGCAAGCCGAATCTGCACGGGCTGTACGACAAGCTGGGCATTACGAAAGACGCGGTGGAACGCGGGCGCAACGCGGGGATCGATTCCGATTACACGTCGCTCGACGCGGGCCAGCAGGCGCTGGTGCAGCGCGGCATCGACCAGAGCTATCGCGAGTTCGTCTCGAAGGTGGCCATCGCCCGGCATCGCCCGTACGCGGAGATCGAGCCGGTAGCGCAAGGGCGCGTCTGGCTTGGATCGCAGGCCAAGCCGCGCGGGCTGGTGGACGAGTTGGGCGGGCTCGATACCGCCGTCTCGCTGCTCAAGAAGAAGGCGGGCATTGCGGCGAGCGAAGAGGTCGGCTTGCTACTCTACCCCGGCCGGCGCAGCCTGCTCGACCTGTGGCTGAAGCGCTCGCAGGATGACGCGCTGGAAACCAAGCTGCGCGAAGTCTTCGGGAGGGTTCCGTTCCGCGCGTGGATGGGCGGAGGGATGCTCAGGATGATGCCGGAGTGGGTGGAAGTGAGGTAGGCCACAAAGGCCAATGCGGATCAGGTGCCAATGCTCAACTTGATTAGGAGTTTTTTCCGTCCATATGACTCCGATATGCTGAGGCGCCAGTAGTGAAGGTTCCAGCCGCCGATTGAACTGCCGAGCCAGTACTCGCCCGGCTCCAAACCGTGCAGGTCAAACCGGCCGTTCTTATCGGCTTCTCTGTCAATCAGCATCTTGCTGCGGCCGACCGCCTGAACTTGGACGCGGGCGTGCGGCATCGCCTCGCCATTGGAGTCGACCACACTGATGGCCAGCGAGGAGGCCTCAATGCGGCCTTCGTTGACAATTTCATTTCCACCGCAGTACATGCCACGGGGGTGGTCGGGGACTTGCGCGAATCCCGACCACGCGAGGGCGGCGAGAAGCACCAAATTACGGGGCTGAGGGATCACGTCTGTAGGTTATCACTACCCAGCTCGGTGCTCTATCCGGGCGGGCGTCGGCAGGAGTGCGTGTGTTACGGGGCGGGGACGAAACCTAGGCCTTGGACTACGGCGCCTAGGGTGCGGAGGTCGGTCGAGGTAGGGCGAATGGAGGGACTTACTCTTATGCTCACATGGGTGACGGGCTGAGTTAATAACTCGGGTGGGACTAACTTGGCGATGGTGTGGCCGCCGGGTTCATAGTAGAAGGACGTGGCGAAGGGGTGGCCGTTCAAGCGCACGGAGACGGCGACGGGGGTACCGGCGCGAGTCATGAAGTCGGGGGGAAAGAAAAGCTGTAACTCGAACTGCTGCGGGCCGGCGATGGGGAGCGGGCGGAGAGTGGCTTCGGCCTGGTTCGACATCCACCGCCAGGCGCCATCTTCAATCTCGTACCAGCCGCTCGAGAGTTGCGCGCGGGAGCGGATGTCGCCCAGGTGTAAGTAGGAGAGTAACTCGGGCTGCGCAGCGAAGACCGGCGGCGCGGGCTGATCGGAATCTACGACCATCTCTCCCCAGCCGACGCGCATGTCGGGCGGGGCTTCGATTGCGAAAATAGCTTCGCCAATGCCCGTGAGCGGCAGTGTGTGCGGCTCCCACAAGTCACCGCCAACCCGCACGGTTTCAGAAAAGGGACTGTCCGCGGAACCGCAGTAGATGTGGAATCCGGCGGTGCCGCTGCCGTGGGCGTAGAGCGCGAAGTGGAGGGTGCCGCGGGAGCCGAGCGGCAGACGGATGGCAGCTCTTCGGTATTCGACCGGGTACGGGTAGATGCTTTGCTCAGGTGCGGGTCCTTGCCGAAGGGCGCGGGCTGCGTCCTCACTTGGCGCGGGCACGTAGACTAAGTGGCCGTTGAACTCGCTCGGCGTCCAACTCACTGGAGCGTTCAGGAAAGAACTGGTGCGCGAGTAAGTGATGCGGTCGAGTGGAAGGAGCGAGAAAGAGAAGGGAAGCAGGCCCATCGAGGCGGAAGAGTTGCCAGTGTGGGCGTGGCGATCGACGATGCGGAGTGGAGTGCGGACGCGCAGATCAAGACTCCGCAGGGGCAGGGCGGTCTCTTCGGCGAGGCTATCGTACTTACCCGCAATCGAGAGATCGGAAGCGACGATCCACTCACCGGGAATCGGGACGCTGACATCTTCCAGCACGCGGCCGCCCTTGGCCGCCATGTAGTAGCGGAATCCCCAGTCGCCATTGATCAGAAACGAAGGGCCGGGCGGCGGCGGGACATCGGCGTAGACTCTCGCGAATTCATAAGCCGCGAAGGAAATGTTCAGACCAAGCACGATGTTCACAGTGAGCGCGAGCCACAGGATGCGCGGGCGGTCGCGGAACTGGATCACGAAGAGGATGACCATGGGCGTGGCGAGCGGGAGCAGGTAGCGTGCGGCACCGGCGAAGAAGGCGACGCAGGCGAAAGCGAAATAGAGCAGACACCAGGCAGTTAGCACCGGTTGGCGGCGCGATTCCCATAACCAGAGAAGAGCGTTGATGCCGAGTGCGATGAAGATCGCGAGCAGCGCGCGCTCCCACCACGGGTAACCAGTCACGAGATACGCGGCAAGCAGGCCCGGCGCGATGCCCCAGAGCCGGCGCCAAGCCACCGGAATAAGTGTGACGAGAACGCCCAGATGGGCGAGAAGCGCGAGCGCGCTGGCCGCTTTCACGGCCGCGCCGGAGAGGTTGGGATTAGCGGCGTAACCGGCCAGCACGGCGGCGGGCAGGCGGCCGGTGAGTGCCCACTGCAATGCCTGCCACGCACCGAGTGCGAAGTACGGTGCCGCGACGGCGCACAGCGCGCCGAACGGCGGGTGATTCCGCTTCAACAGAGTCAGCAAACCGGCGGGAGACTGCTGACACTCGCCGCCCTGCTGAGTGGAACGCCTCCATCCTAATAGATAAGTGAGTAACAGAATCGGCGGCAGGGCGAGCGCCTGCAACGCGGTCATGCCGGCGAAAGCGAGCGCGATCGCGGCTAGCCAGAACCAGCTTTCGAAGAACGCCGCGGCGCCGATTAACAACAACGCCAGCGCGGGCGCCTCCGGCCCGGCGAGCGTGTTGGTATTCACTTGCACGATGGGCGATGCAGCGACCAGCAGCGCGGCCCAAAGCGGACGCGCGGTGAAGCGGCGGGCGAGCGCGTAGGCGGCGAACGCGATGGCGAGCGGAAACACGAGATAGAAGCAATGGAAGAAGAGGACCGAGAAATGGCCGCGCACGAGCCAGGCGAGAGCGAGAATGTAAGCGTTGAAGGGCGGATGCGGATGGCCGTTGGCGTCCACCATGTGACCCTGGAAAACGTACTGGAAATCGAGCGGCGTCAGCGGGTGCTGGAGCACGTGCGCAGCCATATCCAGGTAAGTGACTTCGTCGCCCTGGACGGGCTGGCGCAGAAAGGGCACATGCAGCGCCAGCGTGAACGCGGCCAGCAGCAGCAGGTCGCGCGCGAGTTTTTTCCTTAGGCCGGTTTCCATCGGAGCACGGGCTTGCGGGCGGCGGCGACTTCATCGACGCGGCTGGTACGCGTCGAATGCGGCGCGCCCTTCACCAGCTCGGGATCGGTCTCGACTTCCTTGGCGATGGAGATCATGGCGTCGATGAACTGATCCAACTCGAACTTGCTTTCGGTTTCGGTGGGCTCGATCATCAGCGCGCCGTGCACGATCATGGGAAAGCTCACGGTGTAGGGATGGAAGCCATAATCGATCAGGCGCTTGGCGAGGTCGCCTGTGCGGACGCCGAGCTTGGCCTGGCGTTCGTCGCTGAAGACCACCTCGTGCATGTTCGGCGACGGGTACGGCAGATCGAAGAATGGTTCGAGGCCTTTGCGGATGTAGACGGCGTTGAGGACAGCATCGACCGTGGCGTTGCGCAAGCCGGGGCCGCCGTGCGCGAGGATGTAGGCGAGGGCGCGAACGAGGACGCCGAAGTTGCCGTAGAACGCTCGCACGCGGCCGATTGAGCGTTTGCGATTGAAATCCCACGCCCACTTGCCGCGGACGCGCTTCAAACGCGGCGTGGGTAGAAACGGCTCAAGCGATTTCTTGACGGCCACAGGACCGGCGCCGGGGCCTCCGCCGCCGTGGGGCGTCGAAAATGTCTTGTGCAGATTGAGGTGCATCACGTCGACGCCGAAATCGCCCGGGCGCGCGATGCCGACGAGGGCGTTCATATTGGCGCCATCCATGTAGAGCATGGCGCCTTTGGCATGCAGGATTT
>CAZFOP010000039.1:0-14738 GCA_964520085.1 uncultured Solibacteraceae bacterium
CCGGCTATACTGCACCCACCAACGCCTCCGCCATCTATCAGACTTTTACGGCGCTGGCCGGAGCCACACTTTCATTCAACTGGAACTTCGCGACCAACGAAGCAATTCCGACCCCGAATGATGCGGCGATCTACACCCTGCTGCAACCGGGTGCGACCAACGCGCTAGTGGTCGGGTTGGCGAATTCCCAGACCTCTTCATTCACATCGGCGGGCGCTTCTCCCTTCCTGCACATGACAGGCTACCAAACCGTCACGACAACTCTCACAACCGCCGGATCGTATACGCTCGGCTTCATCTCGCTGCAAACAAACGATGACAGGAAATCCTCCGCCACCTATATCAACAACGTGACGCTCATTGGGGGATCGCCTGGGCCGAGACCGACGCCAGCTCCCGCTGCGTGGTCTCTGGGGCTGCTGGGTTTCGGATTCGTCGCGATCTATTACGGTGTGCGCCGGTTGCGCCGCGTGAGCTGAAAGCGCCGCCCGCCTTGGAATCTCGGCCGGTTCTGAATTCGGGAGCCGGCCTCAACTCGTCCCCACCGTTCCCTTCTCCTCGAACAGACTCTTCCCCGTGCGTTCCTCAAGCACGGCGATGGCTTCTTCGATCGGGCAGCGAGGCATGGCGAGATCGCCGGCCACGGCTGCGCGCATTTCCGCCATATTGCGCAGCAACTTCGTTGTGGTTTCGCCGCCACGATGTATGCTCAACTTTGCATCCTCGATATCGGCGGCGTAGTCGTCGAAAAAACGGATGATGCGCAGCATGCTGGTGAAGGTCATGCCCGGGCGATAGGATTCGATCACGGTGCTCTCGAAGAAGCCTGTCTCCTGCGCGGGCGGATGCACAATGTAGCCATGCAGCCGCTGCTCGCCGGCATAGACGCTGGCCTCGTAAGCGTCTGGCATGGCGGCGCGGTCGAAAGCGAAGCGGTGGCAACCCTGCACAAACTCCCACGGCAAACGGTCCAGGCAAATCGCACAGCGGAAGGGCGCTCCAAAGCCCACGTCCACGTGATACTCGACGCCGGACAGCCGCACGCGAATCGAGGTGTGCACGTTGGGTTTGTTCATATCCGCGCCGAGCAGGTCCGCTTCGTAGCCCAACGCCTCGAGCAGTGCAACGAGGAACGGATTATTGGTGTGGCAGGTCCCGCCCAGGTCGTAATGCTCGATGCCATCCAGGAATTCGGCGAGCGTGGTGACACGGCCGGCGCCCTCGCGTCCCAGCAGTAGCAGTTTGGACACGTTCTCAAAAGGCACGCGGCACAAATGGCGATGAACGATTTCGTTTAGCGCCGCTTCGTGCAAAGCTGCGGGACCGGCGATCGGTGTGCGAATACCCAGAAGTCGCAGGTATCGCTGGAGTTCTCCGGCGACCATTCTTGCCCGATTCTATCGCGAGCCGGGCCATAACTGCGCGAAAAGTTTTTTGGAACTATTTCCCGGAAACCCCGGAAGGGCCTCGTTCATCTATAATGATGAAAAAAGAAACAGTCGAGCTCTTGGCGGATGGAAGCGAAGTGAAGCGATTCCTCATCATCCTCGGAGCCGCCGGCGTGCTGGCGGCAGGATCTCCCGAACTGGAGCGGGCGCGCAACCTATATAACCTGACCGCGTTCGACCAGTCGCTGCGGGTCCTCGAAGCGATGCCGGCTAAGGACGCATCGGTTTACGATCTGATGGGCCGCGATTACTATATGCAGGGAGAATACAAGCGCGCTACCGAAGTCCTGGAGAAAGCGCTGGCCGCCGAACCGGGTGACGCCATGCACGCACTCTGGCTGGGCCGCGCATACGGGCGGCGAGCCGAGAGCGCCAGCCTGTTCACCGCACCCGGCTACGCATCGAAAGCGCGCCAGTATCTGGAGCGGGCCGTCGAGCTCGACCCGCGCAACCTCGATGCGCTGTCCGATCTGTTCGATTACTACATCGAAGCGCCCGGTTTTTTGGGCGGCGGGATGGATAAGGCGCAGCGCACGGCGGCGCAGATCGCGCAGATCAGCCCGGCCGACGGGTTCCTCGCGCAGGCTAAACTTGCCGAGAAACGCAGCCAGTATTCCGCCGCCGAAGCCCACCTACGCCGCGCCGTCGAAGCCGCCCCACAGCAAATCGGAAAACTGATCGACCTGGCGCGCTTTCTGGTGAGGCAGGGCCGCGTGCAGGAAGCCGACCAAAGCCTGGCGCGGGCCGAGAAGATCGCGCCCGGCAGCCCCAGTTTGATGCTCGCCAGAGCCGATCTCTACATCCAGACCGGACGCAAGCCCCAGGCGCGCGAAATCCTGCAACGATATTTGAGCGCGCAGCTCACCGCCGAGGATCCGCCGCGATCCGAAGCCCTGCGCTTGCTTCGCCAGGCGGGTAGCTAAGCCCCGCATGCGTTTCGGCGAGTCTCTCCGTTTCAGCTTCCAGGCGTTGCGCGCCAACCCGATTCGTTCGCTGCTCACCGGGCTCGGCATGGTGATCGGCACCGCATCGGTGATCCTGGTGGTTACGATCTCGCTCACCAGCCGCGATTACATCCTGCAACAGATCGAGGGCGTCGGCTCCAACATCGTCTACGCCTACTTAGTGAACAGCGGGCCGACCGTCGCCACCGCCGATGCTGATTACGTGAAGCTCGCCGACATTGAGGCCGTCCGCCAGGCCATGCCCGGCGACGTTGCCGGCGCAACCGCCGTTATGTCCGATATCGATACTCTGTTGATCGCCGGAAAAGTGCGCGACGTAAAGGTCATCGGCACGGACGACTCCTACGCCGCGGTACGCAACATCGCCATCAGCTCGGGACGCGGGCTGGAAGCAAGCGACTTATCTCTGCGCGAGAAAGTCGCATTGCTCAGCGATCCGCTCGCGCAATCCATGTTTGGCGCGCGCGCCGCGGCGTTGAACCAGAAGATCCGCTTGTACGGTTTGGAGTTTACTGTGATCGGGACGTTTCATGAACGCGGTGACACCATGGGCCAATCGGAAATCGAGCGCGATACCATCCTGATGCCGGTGACCGTGCTACGCTACTTCACGCCGGTGGAGCGCATCGATCCCATGTATGTGCAGGCTCGTGCGCCAGAGCAGGTGGACCGCGTGGCGGCGCGCATCCAACAGATTCTCGAAAGCCGCCACCGCCCCGGCGCGCCCTATCGCGTGCAAACCCTCACTGCCATCCTGGACGCCGCCAAGAACATCTCGCTGATTCTGTCTCTGGTGCTGGTGTTGGTCTCCGCCATCACCCTGGTGATCTCCGGAATCGGCATCATGAATATCATGCTGGTGACCGTCACCGAACGCACGCGCGAAATCGGACTGCGCCTCGCGGTGGGCGCTTCGGCGCGCGAGATCCTGCTCCAGTTTCTCGTCGAAGCCATGGTGGTTAGCCTTTCCGGGGGCCTCGTCGGCATCCTCGTGGGAGTGTCGATTCCGTTGAGCGCCGGCCTCTTCGCCGATATTCGCATCCCCGTCTCGCCGGTTGCTATCGTGGTGGCGTTCGGTGTCTCTTGCCTGGTTGGCCTGGTCTTCGGCATCCTTCCTGCCAACCGCGCCGCCCATCTGAACCCCACCGAGGCGCTCCGTTACGAGTGATAGGCACTAGTTCTTCCCACGTACTGTGGCCAATCGCGGCTGCTGGTGGCGTGAATTGTCTCCGCGCGCGCAAGTCGTTGTAAGTGTTTGAAGCAGGGGACGGTTAGCGGCTCTTCCATACGGGCGGGAGCGATGGTTTTTCTCGACCGGAACGTAACACGATACGTTGCCAAGTGCGGTCAAACCGGCCGGCAGGTGGGGCAGACGGACGAAAAATCAACAAGATAGCGCGAATGAACGGGAAATCCGGAGTGCCGATGCTAAGTGGATGGAGGGTATGGGGTTAACTGCTCGCGCCAAAAGAGATGGCAATAACTTGGCGTCATGGGCGCAATCTGGAAATCGACGCCGGTAGTAGGTGGAGTAGTTTAATCTTCTCGGGTCCGATTATGTTGGATCGGACTGTCAGTTATAGAGGCGATCCGGAGACGAGGCTCACCATTTTTTTTGCGGCCCGGCATCAGATGTATCGGCCGAGCGCTTCCCCTGTTCGGTGACCAATTGGGCCAGGAGTTTGCCCTGCCACTCCAAGAGTTGATTCGTGCGCTGGATGCCACGATGAATTCCATAGAGCTTTAGGGGCGCGATGAACAACAAAACACAAAATGCAAGCACCACAGCAAAGGCGATGAGGCCTATTACGACGACCACCCCCCCTCCCCAACCGGAGGTCGGTCCCGGCGCGGCCAATGGTGCGCCAGCGTTTTCGGCGCCGGAGGCAGATCCGGCGAGTAGGGAATACATAAGGATGGAGCGGCTAAGCAATGACCAGCCGCGTCGTGAGAACAGGGCCTTCATCAGATTCCTCCAGCCCGGCGGGATGTGGGGCGTAAGCGACAGAGGCCCTGCGCACCAGCCGTTCGAAAACTTCACGGCAACGCCAATCATAAATACTGTCAAGCTTCAAACTGACTTCTTTCCTCCATCACCCGCCGTGGGCACAATCCGCTTGATTTGCTCTCTCCGTATGAACCAGCGCGGGCCTGCGTGGGTGCGGGTCGGACTGGGTGCGAAAGGGCGGAAGTACGCGATCGTCAGCATTCACGGGATGGGGCTGTCTTCGCGCGAGACTTTATTCAGTCACCGAAGCCGGTCAGGTGTTCTTCCTCCGCTTTGGCGAGGAACGCACCGTGCGGCCCTGGTCTTCAGCCACATCCGCCTGGCGGAGGAGAGCTATTGCCATCTGGCGTGCTTTCTTGGCCAAAGCAGACATAATGTCAGCCTCGCCAGGCTCTTCGGTATCGACCCCTGCGGAGATTCCAAGCCGAATGCGAACATACTCCGCCGCGTCCCGGAAGACCTTGACGGTTTCGCTATCGCCGCGCGTAAACCAGTCGTCCAGGATGTCGTTAATCGACCCATCGAGCATGGGCTTCTGAGCGATCCTCGGAATCAGGGCTGCGAAGCGCGCGAGCTGCTGGCTCCGGCGCTCGTTCTTTGTTGGAGGGAACTGGGCGAGCACGCTTTCACTGGTCGCGATGTCAGCGATAACAGCCTCTGCCAACTCTGGGTGCTCTGGGAAGGATCCCCGAAAATCCGAAACCAGGTATGCATGGACGGCGCTCTTCCACTGGCCGGGCGGCGATATATTGTACAGACGCGCGAGCACCACAGTGCTCGGTTTGGCTGTGCCGGTCTCATACTGGCTGATGGTGTTCCGCCTAACCTTCAACACTTCTGCAAGGTCCGCCTGGCGCATACCCAGGGCTTGCCGGACTTCGCGGATAGTGGCCGAAATATCGCTCACACTGCTCCTCTATAAAGTCTGCAAGAAAACCATTGACAAAAAAGTCTTTTTGCAGACAATAATTGAGAGGTCTATACAAAGGACCTCGGAAACCGCGAGCGTACCACAAGTCAATGGGATTCAATACGAAGAGGGCGACCAGGGAAGCGAGCGACCTCGGTGGAGCAATACGGCTCATGCGGCGGCGCGCGAACCAAGGGCAGGCCGAATTCGCCCGATTACAAGGTTGGCCGCAGGCAAGTCTCTCACAATATGAATCGGGGGATGCGCTCCCCAACACTGAGAGGCTGATTGCCCTGCTTCGATTCGCCGCGACCGCCCGCGAGCGGGGCCCCATATTGAGGGCATTGGAAACGCGCGGCGTTACTACTTCCGATCTTGCCGGCGCCCCGCCGACGTCTCCTGAACAGACGCCGGACGTCAATATAAACGAGACCTTAATGTCTGAATATGCCGGCGACAACCTGGACAGGAAGCGGGACAGCCACCGAGCGCCAATGGAAACGGGACTTCGGAGCGAACCCGGCACACAGCGCGGCAACGGGCTGACAACCTCGATTGGCGCCGCGGCGTTGGGGTGCATGGAGCGGCGAAATGGCTAAATCCTCAGCGGGGCGGTTGACAACATCCCAATGCGAAGTGAAGACATTTCCAGGCGATAAGGGGCTGGGGGCCGATTTACTGAGGCTACGCGGACTTTTGGTTGTGTTCGCTGCGCCACGCGGCTGCAAGGTGGTCATGGCGCGAACTGTCGCCCGCGACCTCATAAGTAAAGGTCTGAGAGCGTCGGTTCGCTCGCTCTATCATTGGAGGACACGGTACCTCCTTGGCGGGGTCGGCGCCCTCGCGCGAAAGCGCCGGAGCGACTTAGGACGCCCGCTGGCGCGCACCGAGGAGTGGTTACCGCGGATCGTGGAAGCCGCGGGCCGCGCCCGCCGCTCTGGAGATATCGCGAGGGAGTACCGCCGCATCGGGCCGCCCATCTCCTACGAGTGCTTCAGAACATGGCTAAACTTGCTTCGCGCCCGAAACGTGAAGGCGCGAATCTGATGGCCCCTTCTTCCAATATTCGCCGGATGGCTCAGCCGAGGCGGCAATTGGGCGCTGGCGGCGGGATCGGCGCACTACCGATCCCGGACCCGCGCACTTGGCCGTCCGAAATTCGAACCTGGTTTCGCAACGCGGTCGGCGAGTGGGGGACGCTTGATGTTTTTGTTTTTAATTGCGGCTCCGTGGCCGCGTGCTACCTCCACGACGCCATCACGGCGGGAGCGCTCCTAGCGGTGACGGGTGATGAGTGGCACACAGAGGGCGGCTATCCCGCCTTCGTCTTCGACCCCGTTCGGATTGGGGAGATTCAGCGTCGGTTGGGCAGTGCCGGGTACGACGTTCATGTATTAGAGCCAGCAGGGCAGCGAAAGCGCTCCGCGCGCAGGCTCGCACCTGTGGTGTGTATTACCTCGCGTGCGAAAGACAGAAAGGCGGAAAAGCAAAATGAAGAATAGACGGTCCCTTTTCGCGACGGCTGCGTTGTCAACCGCGGCCATGAGCAGCTCGCCTGCTGCAGAACCGTTACCGGCGAGGACGAAGGCGCCACGCTCACTCCCGGCGGACGCCCGGCCGTTCGCGGCTGACATCGCCGACTCTGGCTACGCGGCGCATATTACAAACAGCAACATGGACCTGGTTGTGCGCTTGGAAGAATTCGCCCCTGCAGATCCCGGCGAACTGAGCGGAGCAAGGCTTTATCTCCACGCCAGTGGGGCGGACACGCGCATCAGTGCCGGGATTGGGGACAATTTGCAGCCCGGTGGTTACCGAATCTCACATTACCTTGGTTCGCTCAGCGGTGAGGACACATCCTCTGTCGCGCTGGCTGATCCGACAGCCGCAGACGAAGCTTTCTGTCTCGGCTTCAGGGAGGGCGACGGCGGACCTCAAGACCGGATATTACTGATGTTCTCTGGGGCGAACACAAAGATGCACATTGAGATTGCAGGCTACTGCCTGGGCGTGCTGCAGGGGGAACTCTTGGTCAGGTTCCTCACCTGCGTTCGCAAAAGGCGAGCACTCCGAATCGTCGCATAGAGCCATGGGCGACCTAATCCAGAAAGCTCCACCGGTTGACCTGAGCATCTCCCCTGCTCTGGTATTGGGCGTTCAAGAATGGAACCGGCGCCCCCCATCCGAGGATGATACCCCCGCTCTCAACCTGAGCGTCGCCGACAGGGCCAATGCCGAGAGGCGTTTTTGCATCATCGAGCCCCTCTTGTTTCCCGGCAAGTTCCAGGATTTATGGCGGGACTGCAACGGCCGCAAGCTTGCCGTTGTGGGGCGGCTGGCCATCGACCACGGCTGCAAGGAACGCACGATTCGCCATTGGGTGAAGAAATACAAGCGCCACGGGATGATGGGACTGGTGGACAAAGACCGCGCAGACAAGGGAACCTTTCCAAGTTTGAACCGGGCGGCGCGGGAGGAGGTTACTGGCCTGGCCATTCCGAACCGCGGCGCATTCGGCGCGTTGAGGGTCAGTGAGATCCACCGGGCTTACAACGAGGAGCGAGAGTGGCGCGATAAAAGAATCGGCTGGGCGCTCGGCAAAGAGGACGCGGCGAAATACGCCCGCTATCTCGATGCGGATGGCAAGCTCGCGGAGAAGGCGCGGCTCCCTGAAGTCTCCTGCATGACGCTACGACGATTCGTCGAAAGGGTAATTCCCGAGCCTGTACGAACACTGGCTCGGGATGGGGAGGAGACTTACCGAAACACACAGGAGATCATCTCCCACCGAGACCTGAAAGCGATCGAGGTTTTGGAATATTGCGTCATGGATCACAGGGTTCTCGACGTGTTTGTCAGAGTTCAAGTGAGAGGCGGTTGGGTCCTGGCAAGGCCTTGGCTAACCGCGGCCTTGTGCATGAGATCGCGCCTCTTTCTCGCGTGGGGGCTGTTCGAAGTACCCTCGTCAGACAGCATAGCGACGGTTCTGAAAAAGGTCTTCATCGAGCACGGTGTCCCGAAAAACTGTTACTTCGACCGCGGTAAGGATTTTCGGGCAGAGTTCCTTGAAGGGAAACACATCCGCAAACAACAGGCCGGCCCCGTGGGAGACCTCGATCCGAGTTGGCGAGGGGTGCTCGGGACCCTGGGTGTGCGCGTGACTCACGCCCTTGCCTATAACGCCCGCGCCAAAATTATTGAACCATCGTTCAATCGAATCTCTAACTTCGACCGTCAACTCCCGGAGTGGGTAGGTCATCGCCCTTCGGCGCGCCCGGAGCACCTTGACGAAATGCTCAGGCAGCACCGCGCCTGGGAGCGTGGAGAGCGGGCACAATCGCCGTTTCGAACACTTCAGGAAATGGCCGACTTGTACGACACTGCGATCAGAGACATCAATGAAAGACCCCTTCAGGGAGACGGCATGCAAAAAGCGCTCCCTACTGGAAGGGGCTGGATGTCGCCGGCCGAGTGCTTCGACCTTCTCATTAGACGTGTTGAGCGCCGCACCGTTCGCACGGAAGACCTCCATGTGGTTTTCACGAAGAGGCGGGAATTCACCGTCAAGCATGGCGAAATCTGTGCGACGTTCGGCGGCCAGAGGTTCCACTATCGGATTGAGGGTGAGCCCACACAGCTCATGGCACTCAACGGACAGCTCGTCGAGGTTGCGTTCGATCCCAACGAACTTTCCCAGGTGGCAATTTACTGGCGAGATCGATTCGCCGGCCTGGCACACTGTGTTGCTCTGCGCAAGCAGGGCGAGGATTTATTCGTCGAAGACGAGAAAACGCGACGGACGGCGCGCCGCGAAATCAAGAAAGCAATTGCCCTACTTCATCAGCAGATTCCGGTGGCCAGTCCGGAAGAGCGTTTGGCGCGCCGGAGGGAAGTGCTGCCGACGCGGTTGGCAGCACTTCCCTCCACAGAAGCGCCTGTCCAGTTGCCGGCGCCGATTGCCGAGGCTGCGGCGGCTCGGGCGGCTGAGGCGGCGTTTTCCTTTACCGACACTGAATCGACGATTCAGGCTACCGAGAGGGCGCCCGATGCGGACGCCGATGTGGAGTTTCAGTTCTTCACCTCGGATCGAGGAGGCGCGGACTAATGGTGCGGCAACTGAGCGACGAAGAAGTCAGCGTGGCCCGCGAGGAAGTGCTGGCGTGGATGAAAGGGCGGCCGGACGTGACGGCCGCGCACATCGCACAGTTCACCACAATTGCGGATTCTTCCGTCCGCGCGTGGATTGCCGGCGCCTTTCCAGGGGGACGCGACGTGGTGGGGCAGATTCTTTCCGTGGTGCGAAAGGCGAAGGCCGGCGAAGTCCTGACACCCGGAGGCCGCGAGTCGGTGACATTGCTGGTGGACGAAGACAAGCGCCCGCGCAAGATAGCTTGCGCCGGCAAGTTTTACGAGACGCAGACGGCCCGGCGCATCGGCGAGGTCCTGGACTACTGTGCGGAACACTCCGCCATCGGTGTAATCACCGCGGACTTCGGGCATGGGAAGACGGAAGCGGTGCGCGAGTGGAGGCGGCGCCGCGGGGCTGCCATCGCATGCGCGGTGCTGGAATTCTCAGAGTTTTCCAGCACAGACAAGGTGGAGTTCGTGCGCGAGTTATGCCGGATGTTTGACCTTCCGGTGGTCCAGGGCAGCCAGAGCGGCGGCCGGATGTTCAACTCACTGTGCGAGCACCTGAAAGAGCATCCCTGTCTGCTGATCTTCGATCAATGCGAGACGCTGCGGCCGAGGGTATGTCAGGTAATCCGCCAGATTCACGACCGAACGCACGAAGCGGGCTGCGGTGTGGTGATGCTGGCAGCACCGATTTTATTGGCGCGGCTGATGAATGCCAAAATGGCGGACCTGGGCGCGCTCAGTTCGCGCGTCGGGATCTGGGCGCCCCTGAGCGGAATCACACGCTCGGAGATGGCAGCCATAGTAAAGCAGGAAGCCATCGCGGAGGTCGATGACGCGGCGTTCGATCTGTGGTTTAATGCGACGGCTGGAAGCATGCGTCGGCTGATGCGGAGCATCGATCTATTGAAGGCGAAGCATCAGGGCAAGCGGATTGGCGAGAAGACGATTGCAGGCGTCGGCGGCATGTTGTGGGGCATGGGGCAGGTGGCATAGCGGAATGCATAAAGGCTTGCGGGCGGCGCTCACTTCGGTTCTTTCCTCTTTCGCTGGGGTGAAGGGCGCCCGCTGTGAGGCGGCAGACGGTGAGCAAAGTCGCTATCGGGTTTCTGGGACTGATGTAGCAATTGCGTGCGGCGCGGGAATCTGCACACGTCGAATTTGGGAACGGATCTTAAGGGAGGAAAAACGTGGATACTCGAAGCACTTATGAGAGATGCATGGCTCGTGGCCGGACGGGAATGCTTGTAGGCAGCGAAGCGCTTGCCCAGAAGATGGACAGTAGCCTCAAGCAAGCGGTGGCGAATGGGCTTCCCGACATCGAAAGCTGGATTCAGCGGAAGGTGTACGAGAAAGAACAGAGCACGGGTATGTCTCACGACATGGCACTGCTGGCCGTCGCTGCGGACGAACCGGAGCTTTTTTGTACTAAGGCGCGAATAGAATTGGAGCAGGTGAATCGCCGTCAGTCGATCTACTTCGATTACATCGGTGGCCAGCTCGTCAACCCGGCGGTGTTTGAGAACGGCTCCTTGAAGCCACTCAGATCGCCGCTGGACATAACGACGATTCCCCCCAACGCCACAGCGGACCAGGAAATAGCGTTGCGGGTCGCGAAGCAGGCGCGACAGATCGTCGCATCCGATGGGCGCCGGATGGGGCTGGGCGACGTACTGAAGATCGCCGATTCCGTGCGGACGAGCCGGGCCGCCAGGGGCCGGAGATAGCCATGGGCCAACAGGGACTGACCATGCCGAAAGTCCAGGAAGCGGTTGAGGCGCTCTCGGAACAACGTCGCCAGCACACCATAATCCTCGCGGAGCTGGAGGGTGCCGAACGCGAGCTGCGCGAAGCGGGTGCGGAGGTCCAGAATCTCCGAGCGCGCGTCGCGGAAAAGGAGGCCGATCTAGCGCGTTCAGGCGCTCCGCTTTCCGATGCCCCGTTTGGCGAAGATATTCAGATCGCGCAGGCTGAACGGCGGCAGCGCGTGCTGGCGCTGCGGGCCGACATCCCTCGGGGAAAAGCGCAAGAGAGCCAGGAGCGGCTCAAATGGCTCAAGGGTGAAATCGAAACGGCGTGGCTGACTCTCGGGAGGGAGCGACATCGCCAGGCCCAATTGAGTTTCGAGCAAGCGGCGATTTCGTTGCGGGAACGGTGGATTGATCTCGCTGTGTTCGCCACCGTTTTCCGGTCCCTCTCTTTGGCTGTCCCAGAGGTTGTAATTGGGAACGTGTCGGGCCAGGGCGCCGCGTTCATCAACTGTCTGGACCCAATGTGGTGCCTACTTAACCAGCCGGAGGCGAGCGAGCTTTATGCCAGTCTCCGCGCTGCAAGGGCTGAAGTAGAACAGGCGAAGGCCGGCTAATGGAACGCCAGCATTCGTGCGGTATTTGGAAAAAGGAGAAGCGACCGTGAACCAAGTTAACAGCCTCAAGACTGAGATCCGCGGCAAGATCGCAAGCATGGAAGAACAGAGGGAGGCTCTTCCCGCGGACAGGAGCGATTCGGAGGCGCGGCGATTCCAGTTCGATTCGCACATTCGCGATGCCGAGCGGGAGATTTCCGCCCTGGACGCATACGCCCGAGGGGAGCAGACCTGGCCGAATGAACAGGGACCGCGCACTTAGGGACGGGTGGCGCTCACGCTCACCGGTGGCGGCCGGCGGAGGCGTGAATTCGCCGGGCTGCCTTCGCGCTGGTTACCACCGCCCGGCGCACCACGGCCGGACTGTGGCCGCAAGGAGCGCCCGGAGGGGGGACGACGGGGCGCCCTGGCGGTGGCTGGCCTTAAAGGGGCGCGGGACGCGTTTTCTGGCGTTTCAAATGGCGCGAGACTGGCGTCTCGCATGGCGACATTGCTTTCTTCCCAGGGGGGCCGGGAAGGTTTGAGGGTTGCTGTCGAATAAGGGAGCGGAACCAACCAGATCGGGGAACACACCTCAACCAACTTCGAGCGGGGCCGCGGACGTATGCGGCCTCGGCTCAGACGCCACATCTGCGCCGGAACAAGGCGCGGGCGCTGGTGAATCCTCGGAACACCATCACGACCAGCAGTATCTGATGGGGCGGCTCAACCCCCACGCGGTTGTAAGAGGTTCGGCGCGCCCCGTGCCAGTGGAGCAAGGCACCGCGGCGGCTACGTGCAAATCCTGCGAGGAGAAGAAGGCAGGCCCGGATGGGCTGTGCGCGTTCTGCAGGCCGCCCCGCCCAAGGCCGAGTCGCCGCAAGTATCCGCCGCTCACCCCCGAACTGGCCACAGAGTTGCGGCTAGCCTTCGTCGGCGGTTTTCGGGAGGTTGCGGCGAACCTGAATAGGATCTCCGCTCGCACCGGGCTTCCAAAAACTTGGCTGAAGGAGCAGGCGTGTCAGCAAGGCTGGCGGAGCAAGCGCGAGCGCCGCCCGTGGACGTCGAAAGAGCTGGACTACCTCCAGGAAATGTCCGGAGTCGTCCCGATCACGAAGATAGCGCGCGCCCTGGGGCGCAGCTTTCATTCGCTGAGTGCCTGCGCCAATAAAGTTAGACTCTCATACCGGCTGCGGGCTGGCTATAACGTCTCGGACTTGTGCCAGGTGTTTGGACTGAGCCACACGCGCATCGAGAGCTGGGTTGCGCGCGGCCTCCTGGGAGAAGCTCAAGGGCATGGCGGCCTGGGTGGGCACCTCCGATTCAGCGAAGCGAATGTTGAGAAATTTGTTCGCGAACACCCGGGAGAATACGCACTCGGAAGAGTGGATGAGACGTGGTTTAAGTACGTGGTGTTCGGACACCTGACCGAGCGCGAAGAAGCGACTGACGTAAAGGAGAAGGCATGTCAATAGACTCCACTGCCGATTTGCTGTTCCGCATCGGGGCGAACACCGACGATGGGGAAGCGAACATCGAGCGGTTTCGCGCGCTGCTGGGTAAGGATCTGGCGGACTTGTCCGCCGAATTTTCGGACTGGTCCACCAGGGTATTTGGCGACCTCTCGACGGTGCAGGGCGCGATGACGGCGATGGCGGCGGCATCGGCGGCCGGAGTGGTGGCGCTGGCCAGCGGTCTGATGGCGTGCGCGCACGAATATTCCAATTACGTGGAGGAAGTGGAGCGCGGATCGAGGGCGACGGGAATCTCGATCGAGAACATGAGCGGGCTGCACCTGATGGCGGAAGAAACCGGCGTCAGTTACGACTCGCTGGTGCGCGGGCTGACGCGGTTCGCCTCGACGATCGTGAAAGCGGCGCACGGTGGCGAGCAGCAGATGAAGATGTTTCACGCGCTGGGAATCTCGCAGGAGCAGGTGAAGGCCGGCGAAAATGACATGCTGCCGCTGCTGGAACTGGTGATGGACCGGTTCAAGCAGATGGGTCCATCCGTCTTATCATCGGCGTCGGCGCGAGAAGCATTCGGGCGCGGCGCCATAGACCTGGCACGTTTTCTGGCGATGGGCGGCGATGCACTCCGGGATTACATCCACAAGACCGAGGAAATGGGGACGCAGGTCCACCGGGCCGACGTGGAGAGCCTCGAAGGGTTCAAGGCGCAGATTAAGCTCGTCACCAGCTATGTGCACGCTCTGGGCATTCGAGTGGGCCGTTTCGCGACGGAGGAACTGAGCAAGCTGATGGCTGGGCTCACGGGCTTCTCGGTGATGCTGTACGACCTGCCAGCATTGGTCCACGGCTTCGATGCGTTCAACAAACAATGGCTGACCGATATAAAAGCCATCGGCGCGGAAATCCGGAAGGTCCAGGACGCCATGTCTCAGGAGCCGAAGCCCGGCGGCAGCGGGGGAGACGATCGCGTCGCGAAGACGAAAGAGGATTACCGCGGGCTATCGGAGCTGCTGAGCGAAATCAAAACCAAGATGGCGGACCTGGCGGGTCCCGAGGCGAAAGCAGCGGACGAGGCGCGGGTGCTGGAGGAGCACCTGGCGAAGGCAATCGGCGAATACCAAAAGCGGATTGCCGCAGGCGAGATGCTGACGGATGCGGCGAAGCGCGAGATGCAGGCGCTGGTAGCCGCAGGGTCGATGCTGCCGCAGTTGATCGCCTCGATGGCGAAGAAGGCCGGCGATGCGGTGGTGGCGGCGGTGGCGGAGACCGGGGCGCAGCTTCGCACCGAGCTACTGAAGCAAGGGCCGCAGACCTTGGCAGTGAAGCAGACAGAGTGGGCGGCGGAGATCGAAGCGCGGCGGGCGAAGATTGTCGAGCAAGGGAAACGGGATGCGACGGACGAGTCAGCGAACCTGCAACTGCTCGATATGTCCGAGGATCTCTGCTGACAGCGGCGC
>CAZFOP010000040.1:0-3591 GCA_964520085.1 uncultured Solibacteraceae bacterium
CCGTCACACCGGGCGCGTGGAGAATTCGCCGGAGATCGTCAGCCGCGGCTTCGCGCTGGCCGAGGACGGAAGCGAGTTCATGGCGCGTGCGCGTGCGGTGGTGGCTAAAACCCTCGAAGGTTCCAACCAGGAGGAGAAGACGGATTGGGGAGTCATGAAGGAGAAGATCCGCGCCGATCTGAAACGCTACATCGTGAAGGAGACTTCACGAAGGCCGCTGATCATGCCGGTGATCTTGGAGATCTGATCGAGGCTGCGGGAGTCGCGCCAGTCCCTGAGCGGTATTTGGAAGACGTCTCCGGCTATCGCGGCCACGCCGAACGCGTTTTTGCGCCGGCCGACGAAGCGGGAGTCGCGACCGTTCTCCGCGAGGCTTTGGCGCTCTCTGTGCCGGTCACCATTGCCGGCGCAGGCACCGGCCTAACCGGCGCGCGGGTGCCGCTCGGCGGCTGGGTGCTCTCACTCGAGAAGTTGAACGGGATCGAAATTCGCACGGGCCTGGCGGTGGTTGGTGCGGGCGCTCTGCTCAGCGATCTGCACGCGGCCGCGCAGCGCACCGGCCAGTTTTATCCGCCCGATCCCACCGAGACTTCGGCAAGCATTGGCGGCACCATTGCGACCAACGCCAGCGGGTCGCGCAGCTTTCTTTACGGCCCGACGCGGCGCTGGATTGAAGGCTTGCGCGTGGCGCTCGCAGACGGTCGCGTGATGGAGGTGAGCCGCGGCGACGCGATCGATTTCGATCCCGGCACCATTCCGCTTCCCGCCGTCACCAAGAACACGGCGGGCTATCCGCTGCGGCCCGGCATGGATTGGATCGACCTCTTCGCCGGATCGGAGGGAACGCTCGGCGTCGTCCTCGAAGCCCGTCTGCGTCTGCTGCCCGCGCCCCGCGCGCTGATGGGCGGCGTGGTCTTCTTCGCCGAAGAATGCCGCGCGTTAGACGCGGTGGACGCGTGGCGCGCGGTGGTCGGTCTGCGCATGATCGAATATTTCGACGCACCTTCGCTCGATCTGCTGCGACAGCGCTACCCCGAAATCCCCGCCGCCGCACGCGCGGCCTTGCTGATCGAACAAGAGCTTTCCGGCGAGGACGATCCCGCCGTAGACGCCTGGCTCGACCGCATCGAACAGGCCGGCGCGCTCGCCGAAGAAAGCTGGTTTGCGCTCTCCGCCGCCGATCGCGAACGTTTCC
This sequence comes from uncultured Solibacteraceae bacterium, assembly GCA_964520085.1. Taxonomy (GTDB): domain Bacteria; phylum Acidobacteriota; class Terriglobia; order Bryobacterales; family Bryobacteraceae; genus Bog-375. Next base: position 1,196 of record CAZFOP010000040.1, read on the forward strand.
GCCGCTTTCGCCACGGTCTGGCGGAACTGGTGAACGAAACCGTACGACGGTCCGGCGCGCTCAAGATGAATTCCGATTATGCAGTTCCCTTCCCTCGCAATCGCGAAATGCTGGCGTACTACCGCGAGCGCCTGGAAGCCGAGTTTCCCGGCCGTCATGTAATTTTCGGACATATCGGCGACGCGCATGTACACGTGAATTTGTTTTCCGATCCGGCCGATCCAAGGCGCGCTTCGGAGTTGTTGCTTGAATTCGCGCGCCACGCGGTCGCACTGGGCGGCACAGTCTCCGCCGAGCACGGACTCGGCAAGCGCAAAGCGCACTTGCTCGAACTGCAATACGCGCCGCAGGAACTGGATGCGATGCGCGCCGTCAAGCGGCGGCTGGACCCAGGGAACATACTGGGACGCGGGACGCTGTTGGGGGGGTGAGACGCCAAGTCGGCAACAGGTAGGACAGACCGTCGCCTTTCCATCGGCCCGCGCTTGTCTCGTGCAATACTTCTGAAGTGGGAGGCGCTTGTGATTGAGATCCCTGAGGAGTCCTTGCGGCTGCAGCGCATCTTGGCGAGCGCCATGTCTCGACATACATTTACGGTGGTCCAGCCATCGAGGCGCGGAGTCGAGAATCAAGAGATGGCAACCGCCGTGGGAGTGAAGTGGAAGGGACACTACCTCTTGCTGACGGCTGGGCATGTGGTTGACTATTGTCCGGCGGACATGCTGCGGTTTATCTTGCCAGCACGCGACATCCAGTTCGTTACCGCCCAACAACGGGCGGAGCCCTTGACCGTCGAGCTTCGAAGGCTGATGGCATTGCGACGACCGAGGGAACCAGTACTTGCGGAAGATCCCGCAGATCTGGCGGCGATTGTGTTGCCTCCCCAGCCCAACGCCGAGGAGTGCTTCGCGACGCTGGACGAGGGCGCGGCCATGCCGCTCGACGAGGTCCAAGTTGGCATATTCGGTTATCCCGGAGCCGCGAGGATTCCGATGGGCGAGAACTACATGGCATCGCCGGAGCACTTCTTTGGGCTGCTAAACGTCACGGGCGACGCGTGCAGGCATGCGCCCCAGCAGGAGTTCACCGTGCCCTACGACCTTCCCCATCCGGCAAACGGATACAGCGGGAGCGGCGTTTGGTACTGGTCTGCAGATCCGATTTGGTCGCCGCAGCCGCATCTCTGTGGCGTCATAGCCGCCGAGTGCGTCACCGACAAAGTTGTTTCCGGACCCAGAATTGAGACGGTCATCAGGTTCCTGCAGGACAAGGAGGAACTCCTCCGGCCCTGAGCGACATCCCGGCACCAGACCCCGCAGTTTGGACTCCATCTGCATCACGACAGATATGGCCTTCCGTCGGTCGCCTCCATGTCAATCGGCTGTAACACGTCCATCCCGGAGACCGCCCTACTGACCATGCCGGCACGCCTTGACAGACGAAAAAAGGCGATCATCTGTTACACCCTGGGGCTTCATCTCACGCCGCCGTGCGTCGCCGGACCTGCCGCTCGATCGTTCGCAATGATTTCTGCTGAGTCAGGATCAGTTCGTAGTCTTTCTGAATGTTCATCCAGAAATCGGCGCTCATGCCGAAGTACCGGGCGAGACGCAATGCTGTGTCGGCGGTGATTCCGCGGCGCTGGTTGACGATCTCGCTGATGCGGGTGACCGGCACGTGCAGTTCCAGGGCCAGGCCATTGATCGAAATCCCCAGCGGCTTCATAAACTCCTCGCGGAGCATTTCGCCGGGGTGAACCGGCTTGCGGGTGATCTTCCAGCCGGCCTCGGGACGCTTGATGCTCATGTCTTCACTGCCTCCGTTCATTGGTAATCCACGATTTCCACATCGTAGACGCCGTCGTTCTCCCATCGAAAACAGATGCGCCACTGGTCGCTGACGCGAATACTGTGCTGCCCCGCACGGTCACCCTTCAGCGCCTCCAGGCGGTTCCCGGGAGGCGCATTCAGTTCGTCGAGCCTGTTGACCGAATCGATTTGGACCAGTTTGCGTACGAGCTTGCGGGCAATCGAGTTCCAGCGGCGGCTCCTTCCGGTCTCGAAGAGCGCCCCGGTCTCCCTTTCCGCAAAGCTCCTGATCACTGGTTCCATTGTATAACGGTTCCCGTTATATTGCGAGCGTTATAGCTCGGTGCTTCGAGTCGTGCGGTATCGACAGACGACCAAAGGCGATCGTCTGTCCTACCTCGCGGTCGCGCCATCGCCGTGGCAACAGGCATAATTGAACTTATGGTGGATCGTACGGATCGGCGGCCGGACCCGGAGGAGTTGCTGCGGCGCGTGCAGGCGGGTGAGCGGCGCGAAGGGCGCGGGCGGCTGAAGGTCTTCCTCGGCTACGCGCCGCGCGTGGGCAAATCGTTCCGCATGTTCGACGAG
>CAZFOP010000040.1:3601-14716 GCA_964520085.1 uncultured Solibacteraceae bacterium
GGCTGGCGCCGCAAGCAGCGCGTACAGGACGTGGTGATTGGCTCCCTGCAGGGCAAGCTGACGCCGGACCTGGAAGCCATCATGGCCAATCTCGAAGTCATCCCTCCGGTGCCTGAGTACCACGCCGGCCGCACGTGGGACGTCATCAACCTGGCCGCCATTTTCCGCCGCCATCCCAGCACGTGCCTGATCGACGGCCTGGCTTACGATAATCCGCCGGGTAGCCGTAACCCGCATCGCTGGCAGGACGTCGAGGAGTTGCTCGCGCAAGGCATCGCCGTCATCACGGCCGTCAACCTGCAGCACATCGGCGAAAAGCAGGACGCGGTGGAGCGCATCACGGGCAAGCGCGCAACGAACAGCGTGCCGCAGGAGTTCCTGCTCGAAGCCGATGAGATGGAAGTGGTGGATGCACCGACCGAGGCGCTGATTGGCCGCGCCGTCGACGTCACCATGCCGGACCCGCGCCAACTGGCGGAACTGCGCGAGATGGCCTTGCTGCTGGCAGCCGATGTGGTCGAGCGGCAGCTCCAATCGTATCTCGACGATCACGGCATCGCGGTGCGCTGGGGCGCGCAGGAGCGCATTCTGGTTTGCCTCACGGCGCGCTCCAACGCCAAGGCCATGCTGGAGAGCGGACATCGCAATGCGCTGCGGTTCCACGGCGCGCTGATGGCGGCCTTTGTTCAGGAATCGCGGCTGGACGCCACGGACCGGCAGCGCCTCGATTCCAATCTGAATCTGGCTCGCCAGTTGGGAGCCGACGTGCACCAATTGAGCAACGACGATTTCGTCGAGGCCATTCTCGATTTTGCGCGCGAGCAGCGCGTCACGCAGGTTTTCCTCGGCCACACCGGACGCGAGCGGCGATGGTGGGAGCCGCGCAGCCCTGTCGACCGGTTGATCGACGCCGCCGAAGATTTCGATGTCCGTCTCTTTCCGCACCGCGAGGACCAATGAGCGAACACCACAAGGGTCATCTGAAGGTGTACATGGGCTACGCCGCCGGCGTCGGCAAGACGTACCGCATGTTGGAGGAAGCGCAGACGCTGAAACGGCAGGGCGTCGACATCGTGGTCGGTTACTTCGAGCCACACGGCCGCAAGGAGACCATCGCCATGACCGAGGGTCTCGAGTTCGTCCCGCGCCGCACGATCCGCTATAATAACGCCGCCTTCGAAGAGATGGATACGGACGCCGTGCTGCGGCGCAGGCCGGCGGTCGCGGTGGTGGATGAGTTGGCACACACCAACGTGCCGGGCAGCGAGCGGATGAAACGCTGGCAGGACGTGCATACGCTGCTCGACGCCGGCATCGACGTAATCGCCACCATGAATGTGCAGCACCTGGAGAGCCTCAACGACCAGGTCTGGCACGTCACCGGAGTGCGTGTGCGGGAGACCGTGCCGGATTGGGTGATCGACGACGCCGACGAGATCGTGTTCGTCGACTTGACGCCGCAGGCGCTGCGCAACCGGCTCGAGCGCGGCGTGGTCTACACCGCTGACAAAGCGCAAAAGGCGATGGACAATTTCTTCACGGAAACCAACCTTTCGGCGCTGCGCGAAATGGCCATGCGGCACGCCGCGCACGAAGTGGAAGAGAAGCTGTCGGCGGCGCCGCAGGCGCCCGTCGTAGACGTCCTCGCCCCCACTGGAAGCCGCCCCGAGCCGCGGGCGGACGTGGAGCCGCAGCGCAAGGAGCGCATCCTGATCTGCCTGACCGGCAATCCATTTTCAGCCGCGCTGATTCGCAGGGGTAAGCGGGTGGCGGATTACTTGCAGGCCGATTGTCTGGCCATTCACGTGGCCGCGGCCGGCGAGGATCACGATGGAGTTGAGCGCCACATGAGCTTCGCGCGCAATCTCCGTATCGAGACCCACGTTGTATACGCGGCCGAGATTTCGCTCGCCATCGCCGATTTCGCCCGCCAGCAGCGCATCACGCAGATCTTCATGGGCCGCTCCGCTCCACGCCCCTGGTACCGCCGGCGCGAAACTGTGGTGCAAGCAATCGCCGCGCACTCCCGCGAGATGCAGGTGATTATCGTGGCATCGAGAAGAAGGTAACTTCGAGATTCTGCCGGCAATCATGCGCGGTTACGATGGGTGCTGAATGAGACTGCCTAATGGCGAGCGTGCCGTTGTCGATATTCGGAAACTGCAGGAGTATTGCCTGAACCCACAGCATCCACGTGGCCGTAACAAAGCGCGGGTGTTTGCATCCGTCGGAATCTGGGAAGCCTATGCGGAGGAACTCAGGACACACCTCCTCGCAGCCGCTAGCAATGGCGAGGCTCGACTGGGTGTTGCTAACCCTTACGGACAGCGCTATGTGGTCGATTTCGATCTCGTCCGCAGTGACAGGACCATAAGAATCCGCAGCAGTTGGATAGTGCGAATTGGGGAAGACTTGCCGTGGCTGACGAGTTGTTATGTACTATAAGAGGAAGGTTCGTCATGAACGACATTGAGATGCTTGCCGTGGTTGCGCTGGTCAAGGATCTGCCCGAGGAGGGATTGGTCCGCGGCCAGGTCGGCACTGTGGTCGAGAGCTGGGCCCCGGGCGTCTACGAAGTCGAGTTCTCCGATGGCGACGGCAAAACATATGCCATGGCCGCATTGAGTGCCGAACAACTGATGCGATTGCATCACGAACCCGTCCACCAGGCAGCGTAGCGGCCATCGGGCACTGCGATCTTCGCTCACCAACTTCTCGCCATCACCGCTTGGTTCCCGCCACTCTGTTTTTTCCTGTCCGGATACCGGGACCTGATCCCTGTCTTGCAGGGGTGTGCGCACGTAAAATCACGCGTTGGATTCACTAGCCCTGAACAGGCGTCGGACAACCACCGACCTGTCCTGTCAGTCCATGCAATCCTCGTAAGCATGTATAACGTCTTGGTGTGATTTCTGACTGATATGAGCTGGTCTTGCATCAATGGTGGAGAGGAAAACCCAAAAAGCAGCTTAGTCTTGGGCACTGCCGGCCCGGACGGTCGCTGGCCTCCTGGGCGGTGCCACTCACGTTCGAAGTCGGCATGCATCTCGTTCTCGTCGTCGGTGTGATCCAATCGCTTAACATACATTCTGACCTGAGTGCGGACGTTTTGCGCCGTATCGTCGCCAGGATTCTCGTAGTGTATACTGAACGCCACTGGCACACCGGCCCGCAGTGGCATTGGCTCAGGAGTTATGGTTCTGACAATCAAAGAAGCCCTTGAGAGCGTGTTATAAAGTGTTGCTTGTTCGGTTTCCAACGAGCGCCTGAGGCCGGACGTCGTAATATCAAACTGGCGTTGGCCCTCTTGGATAGATTGATTGATTCCCGCTGCGATCCGCGCAAAGTTCCGTTCAGCTCTCTCCCTTTCGGCCGCCTGTTCACTGTCTGATTCGATGCGATCTGCTCTTATGTCGCTGAGCTCTATTCCCATTAGGGCGAAGATCGCAACAGTCGCGAGCAACTTGTGGGTGCTGTGCATGTCGCGGAAGGCCATGACGGCTGCCGCACCTCCGAGCACCGCGACAGCGACTCCCGGAAGTGGCGGCCGAAATCAGAACCACAGGCCGCACGCGAAGCTGCCACAAATTAGGAGCCAGGAAACGGCTGCGCTAGCCCAGATTCGTTGTATGCGGGATTCGACCGGCCCAGAATTGCCGCGTGTTTCCATGCCGAAAAGCCTACCACGCCGTCCGCGGGATGTACACGGGAAATGGCGTAGAAAACCAGATAGATGCATTTTCAAAGGATGCGGCATAGTGCACACGCGTCCGGGCTTCTGTGGTATGCCGATTCGGTCGAAGTTCCAGGAGCCTCCTTATGCCGCGTCGCGGACTTCGACAATCATCTGCTTGCCGAGAGCGGCGAGCGCAGCCTGGATCTGCACGGCTTTTGTAGCGTGCGAAACTGGCGGAAGAGCGCTGCCGGAACGTCTGACGCCCCGTTCCGGGGCTATGCTCTTTCGCCGTCCTGTCCCGACGGCTTGCGCCGTGGGCTACGTTCTTTCGCTCCTCCGGAGCTTTCCGCAACACAGCCACGATTGAAGTGTTAAAAGAATATGCGCGTCCGATACCCGCTCTGTCTCCGTATCGCGTGGCTGGCCGCTGCCAGCGTTGTTGGCGCTTGCGGACAATCGACTACGCCGCTGGCAGTGGTGAACGCGGCGAGCTACGTGTCGCAAATCTCACCGGGAGGTATCGCCACTGCGTTTGGTTCAGACCTCCCTACCGATTCGAACACTGTGGTCAACATCTGCACCCCGGGCAACCCTCCCACATCATGCACGCCGGCCACTGTATTGGCAGCGTTTCCCAACCAGATTAATCTGCTGGTGCCGGATTCGATTGCGGTTTCCGATGCGGTGGTTCAAGTCGTTCACTCTGGCGCGGTGGTTGCCTCCGGAAGCGTTCCCGTGTCCATTCTCAGCCCTGCGGTTTTCACGGTTGATAACACCGGCGCCGGGATCTTCAATGGCCAATCCTACGATGGGGGCCAATACGACGCAGTCTACACAGTTGCCAACACGCCTCTCGGGATCGTGCCGCGCGCTGTCTCTCCAACCAGCGGCTCCGGTCCGAACGTGCTGATCTTATACGGCACGGGTTGGAGAAACGCGAATCCAGCCACTGTGCAACTTTCCGTGGGCGGGATGCAGGTGACACCCGATTACGCCGGTCCGTCGTCGTATCCGGGGCTGGATCAGCTCAACGTGCCAATCCCTTCCGGCCTGGCGGCGCAGGCGGCGCAGATCGTGAACGTTTCGATTTCGTTTCTCGACGCTCCCGGCAGCACCACCGGCGCATACGGCACAAGGACAGTCCAATTCTGCCTGGCAGGCGCAGCCGGCGATCAGAATTGCCCCGCGGTGCCCGCACCGACACCGTCATGCGCGGAACCGCTGCCAGGGTTGGCGGCGCCTTACGCACCACACGGTATCTATGCCTTGCAGTTTCCAGGATCGGACCTGGTCCCGGTCACAAAGTACATACAGGCACAGCCTACGGTGTGCGGCGGCAACCTGTTCGTCGTTTGGAGCGCGGTGGATCAGGGCAACGGAAACTACAACTGGACTTCGATAGACAGTCAGATGAACCAATGGGTCCAAGCCGGCAAGAAGGTGAACCTGATCGTATGGGGAGTGAGCGACGGCGGCACCAACAATGCAACACCATCGTACGTTCTCAACAACCCAAACTACCAATCCGTTATGTGTCAGGACAGCGGCGCGACCGCGCAGTACCCGGTGTATTATGCCGGCAGTTATCAGGCTGACTACAAGACCTTCATTCAGGCCGTGATGAACCGCTATGGCGGCAACGACAATGTGGGTTACATCCGTTTTGGCCTGTCGCGCGGCGGCGAAGCTTATCCCACCTGTTTGAACCAGATGATGGCGTTATCGGGTTTCTCCACCATCGGCCAATTCGATGCGCAATGGGAAAACTACATTACCGAGATGACCCAGTTCCAGAAAGGCCTGCAAACGCAGATCATCGCCGCTGGAGGCCGCGCCGTTCAACTCATGGCCGCGTTGAACCAGTACGGGAACCCGGTGCAATATTCGGTGGCGGATTTTGAAGCCACGAACGCGAAATCGCTCGGTTTCGGATTCGGCAGCCAGGGTCTCAGCGCCAGCGACATCAACAACTACGACGCGGGACAGCCTTGCGCGTCGGATTGGTGCAATGCGTTCGAGAACGGATATGGTCTTGTCCCACTGGAGTTGCAGACCATCGCCGCCAGCGATCCGACCGACGCGCCGGGAGGCACGGGGACATTAGCCAAGCTGCTTCCGTTCGCGCTTGGCCTCCACGCACAGATCTTCGAAGTCTACATCCAGGACCTGCAAGTGGCCTACGATCCTACCAGCCCCAACTTCGCGCAGTTCAGCCAGACCTACCAGTCAGTGTTCCAGCAAACAGCATCGAAGATCGGACTCGCCACCGCGCAATGAAAGCGGCTACTGCACGGCGATTGTGACGGTGTTCGAAGTTGCGCCGCCGATGGAAATCGTCACCGGCACTGCATCTCCGATTGTCGACCCGGCGGGCACCAGCGCGTTGACCTGGTACAGGCCAGGCCAGCCGGGCGCCAGACCCGAGAACACTGGAATGACCGGCACTCCGCCGATGGTCACCATAGGAGTGGCCTTCGTGTAAGAGAGCGGAATGCCGCTGATGGGAGGCGGTGAGCCGTCGGCCGGTTGGTTGGTCACCGCGCCGAGTCCCGTGCAGTAGATCAGAATGTAAGTGGTGCCGGCGAGCGCAGGGTTGGAGGCATCGACCAGGACATACGATGAGCTGAGGATCGACCCCTGCCCGGAGCCTTGGGAGTTCTGGCTGAAGATGGCCGGCGCGACTGGCGCGACACTCACGAGCTGGGCCGGGCCCGTCTGGCCGCTCAGAGTGGCAGCCAGACTAGCATGCGACTGTCCGGTCAATTCCCAAGGAACCTGAAAATTGACCTGATTACCGGAAACATAGAACAAGGGCACGGGCGTTCCGCTGCCGAACTGCAGGGACAAGCCGGAAATGCTAGTCGGGAGCTGCGATTGAGTTTCGACGGCCGCCGAGGTCAGCAGAAAGTCGCCGTACGCCGCGGCAATACTGCCAGGGGCAATCGGGGCCGTGTAACTGGCGGCGTTCAAGATGCCGCCAGAGTTGATGGACGGGGCTGTTGGGGGGGGCGGCGGTGGCGGCGGGGTGACCTGACCCGCTTGCGACACGAGGACCGGCACACCCGCTATGGACACGATTCCGGCGCGAGCCACATCGGAATCGGCGGCGGCGATCAGCGCGATCGTCGCCGTGCCAGCACCGCTGACGTTGCCGGAATAAGCGATCCATGGGGGCAAGCTCTGGACTGCCCAGTGGCAGCCGGGAGTTGTTTGAATGGTTGCCATGAGGGTGCCACCGGAAGCGGTCACCGACGCAAACGAGGACGGGCTGACGGCGTATGTGCACCCGTTGCCGCCAGTAAACAGAGCGCGAATCCGCTGATTCCCGCTGTCGGATACGTAGACGTTGTTGGAAGCGTCCACCGCCAGGCCAGTTGGGGCGTCCAGTTGCGCATAAACGGACGAGGCGCCGTCGCCGCTGAACCCGCCCGTGCCGGTCCCCGCGAGAGTGGTAATGATCCCGCCGCTGACCTTATGGATGCTACTGCTGGCGAGGTCGGTGACAAACAGGTTGCCGGACGAATCCACGGCGACGCCTTCCGCCGTACCAAGCTGGGCGCTGGTAGCCAGTCCGTTGTTGCCGGGCAAGGCGACACCGCCGCCGGCAACCGTCGTAATCGCGCCGCCCGCGACGACGCGGACCCGATAGTTGAGCGAATCCGCAATGTACAGGTTGCCGGCGGCGTCTACGGCGACGCCCTCCACAGTGGACAACTCGGCGCTGGTGGCCGGACCGTTGTCGCCGGCGAAACCCTTGGTCCCGTTCCCCGCCACTGTGGTGATTACGCCGCCAGAAACCTTGCGGATGCGATAATTGCCGGAGTCGGCGATGTAGAGGTTGCCGGCCGAATCCACCGCTACACCTTGGGGATTGGACAACTGGGCGCTGGTGGCCGGACCGTTATCGCCACTGTAACCCGGCGTCCCGCTCCCGGCAATCGTGGTAATCACACCATTAGCGATCTCGCGGACACGGTTGTTGCCGGAGTCGGCGATGTAGATGTTGCCGTGCGAGTCCAGGGCCACACCTCCGGGAGTGTCTACCTGGGCGTTGGCGGCCCGGACCGTGTCGCCACTGAAGCCAGGGATCCCATTGCCAGCCACACTCGTCATGTCGAAGCTAGCGACCTCTCTGACGCGACTGTTGCCCACATCCGCGATGTACACGTCGCCAGTCGAATCCACGGCCAAGCCCAGGGCATTGAGCAACTGAGCACTGGTGGCTAAGCCCTTGTCGCCGACTGACGAGCCTCCGCCGACCAGGGTTTGGACGATACCAGCCGAAACCAGGCGGACCCTACTGTTGCCGGAGTCGGCGATGAACAAATCGCCGTAGGGATCCACAGCGATACCGAAGAGGTTACTCAACTCAGCTAGTGTGGCCGGCCCACCGTCGCCACTGAAGCCGACCGTCCCGTCTCCTACTATGGTGCCGATCACACCATTGGTGACCTCGCGCACAACATTGTTGCCGGTGTCGGCGATGAACAGGTTGCCGTTGGCGTCGACCGCGATGGCAGCGGGTCCGCTCAACTCGGCGTTGACGGCCAAGCCGCCGTTGCCACTGGAACCGGCGAATGTGCTACCCGCCACAGTGGCGATGATCCCCGCCGACACTTCGCGGATGCGATTGCCGTCCGCGATGTACAAGTTTCCGTTCGCATCCGCAGCGACGGACTGGGGAAATGCCAGTTGGGCGCTGGTGGGCGCACCGTTGTCGCCGCCGTAACCGAACGTCCCATTGCCGACAGCGGTCGTGATCACGCCGCCAGACACCTCGCGGACGCGATAATTGCCAGTGTCGGCGATGTACAAGTTGCCGTTGGAGTCCACTGTAAGGCCGAGCCCGTATTCGGAACCTGCGACGGGATTCAACTGAGCGTTCGTTGCCGGGCCCCCGTCTCCGCCGTAACCGGGGAATCCGGTGCCCGCCACCGTGGTGATGGTACCGGCCGAGATCTTGCGGACGCAGGCGTTACCGGAGTCCGCGACATAGACGTTGCCAGCCCCGTCCACGGCGATACTGGTAGGGTTGAACAACTGGGCGTTAATGGCTGGGCCGTTATCGCCGCTATAGCCGGGTGTCCCGTTTCCCGCCACCAGCGTCACAGACCCCGTCGAGATCCCCTTGCGCACGACCACGTTGTAATCGAGAAGCGCGACATAGAGATCTCCGTACTTGTCGACTGCAACGCCGCTGACTCGCCCAATGCTGGCGGATCCACTTCCGATGTTTATCGGCAACCCGCCTCCGGCAATTGTATCGATGGTGTAGTTTTGGCCAAACGCGGAATACGCGATGGCCAGAATCAGCAGCAAGTTGCGCAGTACTCGCACGTCATGCCTCCCGAAACAACGCCAGATTTTAGCGGATATAGTATTGCTGGAGCCGCATCGCCGTAATTGCCCAAGGCTGCGACCCATTTCACCGGAATTGACACCAGCTCGGATTGGCCATGCCGCTGGATTCGCAGGAGGCGATCCACACGCCAGCGCCGCGGGCGCTTGCCAGCGTTACGCTCGCGGGCCCGAAGGCACGATGCCGCGAAAGCCGAACAAAACCTTCCAGACAGCATTGCCAGTCTCAGCTTCCATCGTAACGCACCGCCGCAGGTTTCGTGCCGGAGCGGGCGGGCGCGCGGGACTTATTCGAACTTGGTCCGCTCGCCGTTCAACATGCGCCAGATGCCAGCCGGGTTGCCGGGGCGCAATTCCTCGGGCAGCAGGGAGGTGGGAGCGTCCTGAAAACAGACGGGCCGGGCGAAGCGTTCGATGGCACGGCCACCCACTGAAGTGCTGCGGCCGTCCCCGGTGGCTGGGAATGGGCCGCCGTGGACCATCGCCTGGCACACCTCGACGCCAGTGGGATAGCCGTCAAAGACGATGCGGCCGACGTGCGCTTCGAGTGCGACCGCCAGGCGGGTCGCGTCGTCCTCGTCGCCGGAGCCCAGATGAACGGTGGCGGTGAGGTTCCCTTCCATGGCAGCGATTTCGAGCGCCTGCTCCAGCGTGCGGTAGCGGACCACTAGCGAAGCCGGCCCGAACACCTCGGCGGCCAAATCCGGATTGCCAAGAAACGTCTCAGCATCGGTTTCGAAAAGCGCGGCGCCGGCGCTACCATCGCCGGCTGCTTGCGCCACTCGGTGCATGCGCGCGTCGTGGGTACGCCCCTCCACAAGCAGGCGGTAATTCTCCAGAATCGCGGCGTTTAGCATCGGCGCCGGCCTGGTGGTCCCAATCTTCCTGCCCAGCGCGATCACCAGCGCGTCTCCGGCGCGTCCCTCTTCGACCACCACAACGCCGGGATTGGTGCAGAACTGCCCCGCCCCGACGGTCACCGACGCTTGCAGCCCATCGGCGATTTCGTCGCCACGCTGGGCTAGCGCATGGGGCAGCACGAATACGGGGTTTACGCTGCTCATCTCGGCGTAAAAGGGAATGGGCTCCGGCCGCGATCGTATGATTTCCGCCAGCGCCAGACCGCCCTTGCGCGAGCCAGTGAACGCGACGGCCTTAATGAGAGGATGCGCCACCAGCACCTGCCCGATGTGATAACCGCGACTGATGAGCAGCGAAAACACGCCATCCGGCATTAGCGTCCTGCGCGCCGCTGCGTTTATGGCCATGCCACACATCTCGGCCGTGCCCGGGTGCGAGAAGTGGGCGTTAACGACCACCGGGTTGCCGGCAGCCAAGGCCGACGCCGTATCGCCGCCGGCGACCGAAAACGCCAGCGGAAAATTGGCGGCGCAGAACACCGCGACGGGACCGAGCGGGCGCAACATCGACCGCACATCCGGTTTGGGCGCGGGCTTGCGTTTGGGATCGCCCGTATCGATCCGCGCATCGACCCAGGAACCTTCCTCGACGATGCCGGCGAAGAAGCGGAGCTGGTTCGCCGTGCGATCCAGTTCGCCGCGAACGCGGGCTTCCGGCAGCGCGGTTTCGAGCATCACGCGCTCGACCAGGGCAGTGCCGTGCGATTCCAACTGCGACGCTATCTCGCGCAGGAATTCCGCGCGCTGGCTGCAGCCGCGCATTCAAAACTGGAATTGGATTTTCTCCCGCAATATGCAACAGTGCGCGAATTCCCGGAGGCCGCCGAGACCTTTGCCGAAAATGCCGCGGGCAAAGCGCTCTATTATTCGCGGGCTTGTTCGCACACGGTATTTTCCGATGATTCGGGGCTAGTCGTGCCCGCGCTAGGCGGCGAGCCCGGAGTGCATTCGGCGCGATATGCTGGAGTTGGCGCGAGCAACGATCAGAAGATCGCGAAATTATTGGCTGCGTTGCAGGGCAAAACAGGAGCGCAGCGCTCAGCTTACTTCGTCTGCGTAATCGCCGTGGCGCAACTCGGGCGGGTGATTGCCGTCGTTTCAGGAAAAGTGGATGGCGAAATCCTGGAAGCCCCACGCGGCACCGGTGGATTTGGTTACGAC
>CAZFOP010000041.1:0-14704 GCA_964520085.1 uncultured Solibacteraceae bacterium
AGGGGCGAGCGTGCTCCACCAGATGATGCGCTTCCGCCGCGCGGCGTGGCGCGCCCTGCCCTCCGAAGCCCGCGCGGAGATTCTCGCAGAAGCCGCCGCCGCCCTCGGCCGCATGGAAGCGCATGCCGAGGGCCGCGAAAGCGCGCTGTATTCGCTGGTCGGCCACAAGGGCGACCTGATGCTCGTGCACTTCCGCCGCAGCTTCGAAGAACTGAATCAAGCCGAGCTCGATCTGGCCCGCCTGCGTCTGGGCGACTACCTGGAGCCGGCTTCCTCTTATCTGTCCGTGGTCGAACTCGGCCTTTACGAATCCTCCGCGAAAGTGTACGCCGGCCTCGCGGCGAAGGGCCTCGATCCGAACTCGGAGGAATGGAAGACAGGCATCGAGGAAGTGCTGGCGCGGCAGCGCGCCGCCATGGCGCCGCGCTTGTGGCCGCGGATTCCCGAATCCAAGTACCTGTGCTTCTACCCCATGGACCGCCGGCGCGGCGAAAGCGTCAACTGGTATCGCGAATCCATGGCCGACCGCCAGCGCATGATGGCCGAACACGGACTGATCGGCCGCCGCTACGCCGGCGACGTGCGGCAAATCATCAGCGGTTCGATCGGTTTCGACGATTGGGAATGGGGCGTCGACCTGTTTGCCGAAGATCCGCTCGTCTTCAAGCGGCTGATCTACGAAATGCGCTTCGATGAGGTCAGCGCGCTGTACGCCCTGTTCGGTACCTTTTATATCGGCCTCCGCGTGGCCACCGCCGAATTGGGCGTCCTCCTGGATTTCTGATCCGTGTATGACCGCGTTCAGGAATCTTTTTCCGGCTTCAGCCGGACGCCGCTCAGGTGACGGTAGAAACCCAGGTCGCCGCCAGTCAGCATCTTGGTGGCGAAGAGAATCTGCCCCGTGTGCATCGAGAAATGCTCCACCACGTGGTAGATGGCCTCTAGAACCGATACGCTATAGCCCTGCACCACCAGCGGCTCGGCCAGCCGGTCGGGCGCGAGCAGAGCGATCACGGCGGTCGCCTCATCCACCGTTTCGCGCAGGCGCGCTCCGAGTTCGGCGATGGATGCGCCGCCACGCGCCGCGAACTCCCCGTCGCGGTCGCGCGTGTCCGTCTTTCCGCCCACGCCTGAGATAATCCACTGGCGCATGTTGCCGCACAGGTGCAGCACCAGGTTGCCGATGGCGTTTTCATTCTCCCCGCCGCGCGCCCATACCTGCTCCGGCGCCAGCATGCCGAGACACGTCTCGATGCGCGGAGCCAACTCTTTGAGTCTGCTGCTGGAGCATTCCAGGAACAAACGATCCGTTTCGCCCATGATCCTCTCAGTGTAACCGCCCGCAGTTCAGATCGCTGGCGCAGAGGCCGGACCTGTTCGACCCGCTCCACCGCGCGAGGAGGATGCTCCGATTTTCTACGTATCCATTTCTGCTGCAATAGGTTATGGGAATCTGCGCAAATTGGGTTGAATCGCACTAGAACCCGGCGTTGATAGTGGTATAATTGCACCTTATGCCGATCTCTTAATTCCAACCCTGGCGGGCTCTCAGCTGAGTCCCCATCCCGAACCCCTCGCCGGACTTTTCCTCGCCTCAATTGCGAGCCGCCGGCACAAGTCGTTTCAGTATAAGGAGTTCCAAGATGTTTAAGTTGTTATCCAGTGGTCTGGTAGTGTTTGCAGGCGTAGCCTGCGCCCCGGCAACCGTTTCGCCGATGCATTTCACCCAAGCTTCTGAAGTTCACCAGGACGCCCGCCTGGAAGCAATTCGCGGCTTTTTCGAGAAGACCGGCTGTCCGGCCCGCGACTATTCGCAAGTGTTCCTCGATGCCGCCGACACTGCGCGCCTGGACTGGCGCCTGCTGCCGAGCATCGCGTTTGTGGAATCCACCGGTGGCAAGACCGCGCCAAACAACAATATCTTCGGCTGGGACAATGGCCGCAGCAGATTCGCCAGCCCAACCGCCGCGATCTGGGGAGTGGCTCACCAGCTTGGTCAATCCAGGTTGTACCGCCATCGAAGCCTGAACCGGTTGCTGGCACTCTACAATCCCAATCCCGGTTATGCCGCCAAAGTGAAGAACATCATGCAGCAACTCGCGGCGGTCCAATAGCTAACCAATCATCCTGCTCGCGCTTGAAGTAATCGCACCCCGCGTGAACCGCGGTTTCGACCTGTAGGCCTGGGCAAGCCCAGCCCACGAGTTTCCAGTTGCTCGGCCTTGACAAAACCAGTCCGTGATACAGACTGGTTTTCATGAAGGATGTCTCCACGACGCCAATCCCTTCCCCAGGCCGGCGCGCCGCCTCCTACTGGTTTGCCGATGGCCTGCCGGACATTGTGTTTAGGATGACGCTGCTGGTCTTCGGTGCCGCCGGGCTCTGGTGGCGCGTTCATCTGTCGAAGCCAACGGCGCAGTTCGACTTTTTCTTCATTTCAGCGGGATCGCTCCTCCTGCTTTGGAAAGGCCGCGAGATCCTCGATTCTTTGAAAGCGCGCGTGACCTATCCGCGCACCGGATATGTGCAGCCCCCGGAGGATCTTTCGGAGGGAATCCCCCCCAGCGCCCCGATTACCATGTCCTTGAGGCCCGCTCCTCCGCCGGACGAAAACGTAACCATTTCAACTCGCGCACGGTGATGGTCGTGCTTCCTTCTTTCCGGCCTGAACCCCTGGCAGCGTTGGTACACGCTATTGGCGATGCCCGCGCTCGCCGTCGCGCTGTACGCATGGAACCGAAAATCGGAGCGTCCCTACCGGTGGTGGCCCGCGCTGATACTGGCGCTCACCGGGCCGGCGTCGCTATCGCTGGACGTTCCACCGCGCCTCGAACCGTCGCTGCCGCTTTTGCTGGTCGGCGCCTGGCTGGTGGCGCAGGGCGCGTGCACTCTGGTCGGCTACCTGCGCGCGAACCCGCTTCCGCAGTCATCGGAAGGCGTGCGCGCATGACCCCACGCATACAGGAAATCTCGCAATTGGATCGCGTGATCCACGAACAGGCGCGACTGGCAATTATGCTGATCCTGGGCGGTGTTGGCGAAGCGGACTTCCTCTACTTGCAACGGGAAGTCGGATTCACCCAAGGGAATCTGTCGGGGCACCTCGCGAAACTGGAAGAGGCCGGATATGTCGCGATCGAAAAAAATTCAAAGGAAAAGTTCCGTTGACGGTGTGCAGTCTCACCGGCAAGGGCATGACCGCATTCGCCGAGTATTCCGATCGAATGCTGGGACTCCTCCGGCCGAGCGGCTGCTCCGACTCTGGGCGGCCTTAAACTGCGCCGCGCCAGCCGGTCCCCGCTGATTGACAACCCCATCTTATCCGGCGTATATTTGCTAACATACTGATCTTTCTATGGTTGCGATAGCTGACCCACGGTCTTGGCCGACCGTGCGGGGGAAAGCGCAGCGCAGCCGCTGCCAGCAGTCCGATCTCGCCGCAGCGGCATCATCCCCGGTAGCTACCAGCGAATCAAACACGGGCGGAGTCTCAATGGCTGACGAGCAGAATGAAGCGCAATTGAATGAAGGCGTGCCGGACAGCTATGAGGAAATGCTGGACGATTACAGCCATTTCGCGCCTCCCTCGGCCGACGAAGTCCTGCAGGGAACCGTTCTCAGCCTAACCGCCAAAGACGCGATTATCGATTTCGGATACAAGTCCGAAGGCATCGTTCCGATCGAACAGTTTCAGGGGCCGGGCGGCGAAATCACGGTGCGGCCCGGCGACGTGGTCGACGTGATGATCGACCATGGCGAACAGGTCGAAGGATACGTCCTGCTCTCCCATTCGCGCGCCGCACGGCTGCGCGTATGGGACAACCTCGAGAAGGCCTACGCGGAACAGCTCGTCATCTCCGGCCGCGTGCTGGGCCGGGTCAAGGGCGGCCTTGAGGTGGACGTGGGCGTCAAGGCTTTCATGCCGGGATCGCAGGCGGATTCGCGTCCCCTGCGCAACCTGGATTCGCTCGCCGGCCAGGATGTGCCGGTCAAGATCGTCAAGCTGAACCGGCGCCGCGGCAACGTGGTGGTCTCGCGCAAGCTCGCCGTGGAAGAAGAAATCCACGTGCGCAAGAGCGTCACCCTGGACCATATCCAGGAAGGATCCGTGCTCACCGGCGTGGTTAAGAATCTGGCTGAATACGGCGCGTTTATCGATCTGGGAGGCATCGACGGCCTGCTCCACGTGACCGATATTTCCTGGGGACGCATCGCGCACCCTTCCGAAGTGCTGCATGCCGGCGAAGAGGTCACCGTCAAGGTGCTCAAGTTCGATCGCGCCAAGGAGCGGGTATCGCTTGGCATGAAGCAACTCGAGCCGGACCCTTGGGAATCGGTGGCCGAACGCTACCCGCTGAACAGCCGCGTGCTGGGCCGGGTGGTCAACGTAACGGACTACGGCGCTTTTGTCGAGATCGAGCCAGGCATCGAGGGCCTGATTCACATCAGCGAAATGACCTGGTCGCGGCGCATGAAACATCCCTCGAAGGTGGTCAAACCCAACGACCAGGTGGAAGCCGTGGTGCTCGAAGTGCATCCGAAGGACCGGCGTATTTCGCTTGGCTTGAAACAGCTCGAGCCGAATCCGTGGACCACCATCGACACCCGCTACAGCGTCGGCTCCGTGGTGGAGGGCCGCGTGCGCAACATGACCGATTTCGGCGCGTTCATCGAAATCGAGGAGGGCATCGACGGTCTGGTTCACGTCTCCGACCTGTCCTGGACCAAGCGCGTAAAACATCCCTCTGAAGTGTTGAAAAAGGGCCAGACCATTCAGGCCGTGATTCTGGCCATCGATTCGGCTGCGCACCGCCTCTCGCTCGGCGTCAAGCAGTTGCAACCCGATGCTTGGGAGAGCTTCTTCCAGACCCACCAGGTGGGCGATACGGTGCAGGGTAAGGTGTGCCGGTTGGCCAGCTTCGGCGCTTTTATCGAGCTGGCCGAAGGCGTGGAAGGCTTGTGCCACTTTTCCGAGGTGCCTGGTTACGCCGGCAAGCGCGGCGCCGAACCGCCCCTGGCGGTGGGCCAGGAGTCCGGTTTTAAGATCGTCAAGATGAGCGAGGCGGAAAAGAAGATCGGCCTCAGTTTGCGGGCGGCGGTGGACGACGAAGAGAAGATCCGCTTGGGGGACTACCAGCGGCATGCGGCGGCGGCCACCTCTACAATCGAGGAGGCGATGAATCTCAAGGAACCTGAACCTAAGTGAACTTGCAAATTGACGGGAATCAAGCGATACTGCGGATTCATAAGCCATTGAGATTCTGGAGAGTGGGATGACAAAAGCGGATCTAATTGAAGAGGTCTCACGCGTCGTGGAAATGACGCGGAAGGAGTCCGAGGTCATCGTGGAGGCCATTTTCGATAGTGTCGTGCGCTCCTTGCGGAGCGGCGACAAGATCGAAATTCGCGGCTTTGGCAGTTTTCGCACTCGCCAGCGGCAGCCCCGCATCGGACGCAATCCGAAAACCGGCGCGCGCGTTGAAGTGCCGGCCAAGAAGATTCCCTACTTCAAGCCAAGTAAGGAACTGAAGGACGTCGTCAACCTCTCCCCCACTCCGGTCGCGCCGGCCGAAGGCGCCGGCCCCGCGCCGCAACAGGTGCCGAACCCGTAGGCCCGCGCCGCGCGCACTCCCATGGACTATCTGTGGACTCCCTGGCGCTACCACTACATCACGGCCGCGCCGGCCGAGCCAGGCGTATGCGTCTTCTGCCATGCCGCCGCCGCCGATGACCACCAGGCGCTGGTGGTTCACCGCGCCACCCACAATTTCGTCATTCTCAACCGATTCCCTTATACCAACGGCCATGTCATGGTGGTGCCGTTCGTGCACGTCGCCAGCATCGAGGATCTGCCCGATCCGGCATTGGCCGAGATGATGGGCCTGGCGCGCGACGCAGTCAAGCACCTGCGCGCTCTTTATCACCCGGAGGGCTGGAACCTCGGCATGAACCTCGGCCAAAGCGCCGGGGCCGGCATTGCCGCCCACGCGCACATGCACGTCCTGCCGCGCTGGACCGGCGACACCAGCTTCATCACCACCACCGGCGAGACCCGCGTGGTTCCCGAGGCGCTAGAAACCACCTGGGAGAAACTGAGCGCGGCCTTCCGGACCGGTTAGCTCCAATGCCGTCCACCTAGGCGCGTGGCGCAGACTGTCCAGCCCGCTGAGCTAAGAGTCGTCTCGGTTTTTCTTGCCAATATTCTCTCTTGGCCACTGTTTTTTCCTGGCCGCGACGCAAGTGAGCGGCGCTGGCCTCAGAACTCCAGTCGCGCCTGAAACGCGACCATTCGCGGGGAACTGTCTCCGCCCAATCCGACGCCCAGCAGCCCTGTCGGCGGCGCGGTCGGGTAGCTGAGCGCGCCGAATCCGGTCTGAGTGGAAGGCTTCCCCGGAATTCCCGCGTATCCCAAAACGGGAAGGCCAAAGTTCGGATGATTGAGCACGTTAAAGATTTGGCCGTCGATCCGCAGTTTCACATGCTCGCTCAATGGAAACCACTTAGTCAGATACACATCGCTCCAGACGAAATCGGGGCCGCGCAAGGCGTTTCGGCCCAGATTGCCGAACTGGCAATTCTGCGGACTGTCGCCGCCCGTGCAGGCCCCCGTGCTCGGATCGACGACCGAAACAAACGCGGCGGGGTTGAGCCATTGAAGCGTTCCGGGTTGCGTGACGCCGGCGACCGGATTGTGTTCGAACAGCGGCACACCTGGAACCACGCTGGCATACTGCGGGCCGCTGGCTTGAACAAGGCCGTTTCCGTTGGCCGTGTACGGCGCGCTCAGAACCGAAAATGGCAGGCCGCTGTGCCAGAATGCGGTGCCCGACACCTGCCATCCGTTCAGCGCCCGCGCCAGCAGGCGATTGTGGAACTTGATCGGCAACCGGTAGACGTACTGGGCGGTAAGATTCTGCCGTACGTCATAATCGCAGGGTCCGTATTGGCGGCCCAACTCACCTGGCAGCGGCGAAAGAATGGCGCCGGCTGCGAAAGGCAGGAATCCGCCGTTCGAGACCGTGTCCATGCAGCGGCTCCATGTGTAGTTCGTCTGCACCTGGATTCCATGACCGAGCCGCTTGTCGAGCGTTAACTGAAGGGCGTTGTAATGGCTGTTCGCGCCCGTGTTCAACTGTGTCACCGCCCCGAAGCGCGGATCGATCGGCTGCCCGTAGGGGAACGGTGCGAAGCAGCCCTCGCAGACCGTCTGATACCCGTTGACCTGCGTCTCGTAGGGTTGATTGACGGCTCGCGTGCCCACGTACTGAGCGCGCAAGTTGAGCGCCTCACCGACCTGATGCTCTAGGGCCAAACTCCACTGCATGAAGTAAGGCGCATGGAGCTTGCCATTGGGTACGGCGGTGATCGAAACCGGCGGCAGGCAAGCGTCTGGATTCGACTGCGGCGAAGCGCAGGAAAGCTGGCCTTGCCCGAAGCCCGAGTTGAATTCGCGACTCGCCGCCGCGGTAGCGTCGATCGCGCTGTGCGGAACCCCTGGTGCATTCGCCACCCCTCCCACCGTGCCGAGCAATCCGCCCTGGAAGGTCTCCGAATATGGAGGATTCGTTCCCACTGTATCGACCACGCTGCCCGGCAAGATGTCGCTGAAAAGACCGAACCCGCTGCGCAGTACCGTCTGCGGCGCCATCTGCCAGGCAATTGCGGTTCTGGGCTGGAGGATCGCGGCGGGCGTGGCGGCGAAAATCGTCCTTTGCCCGGTCAGTATAGCCTGGTTCAGCGGCTGATTCACATCGTGGGAAATGGAGTCGAACGACCCGGCAAGGCGCGCCACAGCGTCGTGTGGGTTCGCGGGATTGGAATTGTATGTATCGCGCACGCCGAAGGTCCAGGTCAGAGTCTGCGTCAACCTCCAAGTGTCCTGCCCATAAAAGTCCAGATTGAGAAAGTTGTATGGCTGCGAATCGGCCTGCGGGAAGGTTTCCGAGGCGGTCGATGCAACGCCGTAAATGAATTGTGGCAGCGTCGTGTAGGTGACCAGCGGAACCACCCCCTCGCCGAAATCATAATCGTTCAGGCGGAAGATCCGGTTGTTGGTGCCGAACCGGAACTCGTGCGCGCCAACCGTCCAGGCTAGATTGTCGTTGATGAAGAGGCGGCTGGCACGCCGCCCCTGTACCCACGTATTGTCGAGCCCGCCCAGCGTAGTGAAGGGCGCATTGGCGCCGCTGCCCTGAAGCACAATCGGCAACGCCGCCAGCGTTTTGTGCAGGTCGGCTGGCCCGAACAGGCTCTCATACCACGAGAACGCGGGGTTGAAGTAGTTCACGAGGCGCCCTGAGAACACGTGCGTATAGCCCGCTGCGAATGAGTAAAGCGGCTGCGGAGAGACGGCGTCGAACAGCGAATTGATGGGATCGGTGTAAGCCGCCTGCAGTCCGGTGTCGGCTTGTAGCCGGACCCAGGTAATGTTTCTGGGGTCGATATTGTAATCGATGCGAGCCGTCTGCACCTGCTCACAATCGTCGCTCGAATGCGAAACGCTTTGCCGGTTCGCGCACCCGTTTCCATTGGGCGGATTGCCGCCCGCCGCGCTGCCATCGCTGTTCAAGGGACAACCGAGAATATCGAGCGGTGTCCCCGCCGTATTACCGTAAAGCGAAAACAGCTTTGTGTAGAACGGCACCAGTTGCGGCGCCGGCTGGTAAGTCGATCCGGTCACCGCGTCCGCACCGCCGCGCGGCAATTGTTGCAGGACATAAGCCTGAAATGCAGGTGTTGGCACGGTAGTGGCAGTAACGATCGGCAGCGCAATCCGAACCCATTCGGAATCGAAGAAGAAGAACAGCTTGTCGCGCCGGATCGGGCCTCCCAAACTGCCTCCGAAATGATTCACAGTGGACCGCGGCTGGTGATTTCCGGCGGTAGCGTTGGTAAAGAAATCCGCCGCATTGAACTTCGAGCCGTTCCATAGCTCGTACAGGTTGCCGTGAAACCGATTGGCGCCGGATTTCGTGACATAGTTGACCTGGGAAGCGCCGTACCTGCCTTGATCGACCGAGTAGGAGACTGTATTGACGGTTACCTCCGCGATGGAGTTCAGCCCAAGGACCAGGTTGGTCGAAAGGCCGCTGTTCAGGTTTGTGAGCGGATCGTTGGTCTCCAGCCCATCCACAATGTAGCCGTTCGATAGCGATGGCAGGCCATTGAACTGCACATTGCCATAACCGTTCGTGCCGCCGACGAAGTCGTTCCCGCTGCCGGCTGTGTTGATGAGAGCGCCCGCGGCAAATTGCAGTGGATAGGTCATGTCGCCACCCGGATTGGGAAGGTCCTCGAGCGCCTGCGCAGTCAGCGTAGTCGCGGTATTGGGGTTCTCCGGATTGATCAGCGGCGCTTGCTCGGTGACGAGAATCGTTTCGCTAGCCCGTGCGATCTCGAGTTGGAAGCCGACTGTTTGCCTTTGCCCAAGCCCCGCGGACACAGAGTTGTTTTGCCGCGTTGCAAAACCCTCCGCCTCGGCTTTCACCGAATATGTGCCCGGCTGAAGTTGCGGAAAATTGAAGCGCCCGGAGTCGTCCGTTTTCACGCTTCGTTTGAGGCCATTCTCGAGATTGGCGATGGTAACGGTGGCGGTGGGAATCGCGGCGCCGGCCGGATCGGCGACCGATCCCACGATCGAGCTGGTCGTCTCGCCTTGAGCCATCGCCGCGAAGGGCAGCGCGTACGTCGAAACCAGAAATGCGAGGAGCGCCATCGTGATCGCTCGGTCGCATCTCATAAATTTAGGCATACCTAAATTATAGAAAAATCGTTTCGGCATAGTCAAGCCGCCGGGCGGGTCCGGGTCAGCCACTTGGATGCGGCGATTGGCGATTCCCTGCTGGTCTGGGCAAGCTAAAGCATTCCCCACCCGCGGCACGCAAGTTCTCGGTGGGGCATGCTTTAGCTTGCCCTTGGCTTTGCCGGTGAATGAGTGTAACCTAGGATTTCGTGACACCTAAAAGGAATGGTCCGCATCACACCGAGGCGGTAGACGATTACCTGAAAGCGATCCTGGAGTTGGGTGGCGTCGCGGAAGATCGGGTGACCAGCAACGCCCTGGCGCGGCATCTGGGCGTGCGCGCCGCTTCCGTCACCGGGATGCTCCAGAAACTCGCGGCACAAAAGCCGGCGTTGGTGAAATACGAAAAACACCGCGGCGCGCGTTTAGCGGCGGCCGGGAGGATGCGCGCTTTGGAGGTTCTGCGCCATCACCGCTTGTTGGAACGTTTCCTGCATGAATTCCTCGACTACTCCTGGGACGAGGTGCATGACGAAGCGGAGCGGCTGGAACATTTTATTTCGGAGCGGTTCGAGGATCGCATCGCGGACAAGCTTGGCGACCCGGAAACGGATCCCCACGGGCACCTGATACCGCAGCGAAACGGCGCGCTTCCAGCACGGCCCGAGGTGCTTTTGTCCAATTGGGCATGCGGCGTCCCAGCCGTGATCAGCAGCGTCTCGGATCGCGACCCGGCCGCTTTGCGTGAAATGACTCGACTCGGATTGCAGCCCGGCGTAGCCCTCACCGTGGAGGCCGGAACCCGCAACGCCTCTCTGCGGATCCGCCTTGGCGATCGCACGGAATCATTTCGCCTGAGCCAAGCCATTTCCTCCGGAATCTCGGTGACCGCCGACCGGAATTGTCGCACGCGTTCGCGGAAGGCCGCTATTCGAGCCACACCGTGATCGGCGGCGACACCGCCACGCCCACCATCAACTGCACGGCCACCGCTCCAGAGGGGACGAAGCCGCCCGGCATGATGGCGTCGACTTGCAGCAGGCCGGAGAAGCCGGGCGCCTCGCCCGCGTAGAGCAACTGCGCGGCGATTGCGTCCACGGTCAGCGTGACCGGCAAAACCGGAGTCGGATAAGGCGCCGCAGCCGGCGCGCCGGCAATGTTCGGGCCGTTGGTGAGGCCTTCTCCGGTGCCGAAGAAGGTTACCACCGTGCCGCGGGCGGCGGGTGCGGACGATGAGTTGAGGCTGCCATCCTGATTCAGCGCCGCCGGAAACAGCCCTGGCGACGAGGGCGCCACCGCCAGGTTCAACGTGCCAACCGGCTGGCCCTGGTAGGTGACTTCCATCTGGGTAAAGGTTTCGCCGGAAACAGTGTAAGGCACCTGCGCGTTGATCTGCGAAGCCTGCGCGTAGAATAGCGGCGCGGCCACACCGTCGAACGTCACCTGCGCACCAGCCAGCAGGCTGCCGATGCGGCCGGAAGCATCCGCCGATCCCGCCACGCCGTTCGCGGGACCGATGCCGGTGCCGTAAATGGTCACGATCTCGCCGGGCGCTACCGCGCCCTGGCTCAAGCTGGCGGAGCCGACCACCGCCAGCGCTATACCCACCGGGTCCGGCCCGACGGTGACGACATCGCCCTGCGGCGTCAGACGCCGCACTCGGTTGTTGCCGCTATCGGCGAAGTAGAGGTTGCCCGCACCATCGAGTAACATGCCCGATGGCAAGTTAAGAGAAGCGGAAACCGCCGGGCCTCCATCGCCCGAGAAGCCGGGTGTGCCTTGTCCGGTGATGGTATGGATAAGTCCATCCGGCGTTACCATGCGAATCGCGTGATTGGCCGTATCCGCGATGAAGATGTTTCCGTTGCCATCGGCCGCCACGCCGCCAGGAGAGCAGAGCGCGGCGGAGGTAGCCGCGTCGCCGTCGCCCGAAAACCCACACGCGCCGGTGCCGGCCACGGTCGCGATCACGCCCGTCGACGCCATCACTTCGCGGATGCTATGGTTACCCGTGTCGGCGATATACAGATTGCCCAATCCGTCGAGCGCGCAAGCGACCGGCAGGTCGAGTTGCGCGAAGGGCGCCAAGTCGCCATCGCCCGTGTATCCCGGGCTGCCGTTCCCTGCGAAGGTCGTCACCACGCCGCCGGGCGGCGCCACCAGCACGCGGCTGTTGTTCGTATCGACGATGTAGACCGACCCGTCGCTCCCAGTGCAGACTCCGCGCGGAGCGGACAGCGGCATGTCGGCCGATGCCAAGCCCTCCTGTCCCCGCCCCGCCATGCCGGTACCCGCGAAGGTCGAGATCATGCCGGCCGTAATCTCGCGCACCCGCTCGTTATTGGTATCGGCCACAAACAGGTTGTTCGACGAATCCATCGCCAGACCCGTTGGCGAATTGAGTTCTGCCGCGGTGGCTGCCACGCCGTCTGTTTTATAGCCTGCCGTTCCGTTACCGGCCAGGGTCATGATTGTGCCGGAGGTGAGCACGATGCGCACGCGCTCGGTTCTGGTGTCAGAGATGAAGAGGTCGCCCGACGAATCCAACGCCACGGCGGAGGGCTGGTAAAGAACCGCGCTGGTGGCGAGAGCGCCATCGCCGATCGCGGTCAGGTAGCCATCGCCGGCCACGGTCGAGATCATGCCCTCAGCATTCACTTCGCGTACGCGCATGCCGTCGGCGATGAAGACGTCTCCCTGCGGATCGATAGCCAAGTCGTGCGGCTCCTGCATCAGCCAAGCCGCGGGTGCCAGGCCGCCGTCGCCCGAGAAGCCGGAAGTACCTTGTCCGGCGAAAGACGAACCTTGCCCGGCGCCCACATTGGGAAAGGCGTTAACAATGGGGGACGCCCATCCGGCCACGACTATCAGCGACCCATCCACGACGACGGCGGCCGGCGAGTTCGGGTCGATCTGTGGGCCGGCCGGTGTGGCGGCGCCCGATTTCACAACCGTATACATGATGCCGCCAGGCAGGACTTGGCGCACGCAGTTATTTTGGGAATCGGCGATATAGAGCGCACCGTGGCCGTCCACAGTCAGCCCGGCCGGATGGTTGAGCTGGACCGTGGTGGCGATGCCGCCATCGCCGTTATAGCCGGCAAGGCCAGTCCCCGCCACGGTCGAGATTAGGCCGGGGGGTGTCGCCGAGGCGGGTGTCACCTTGCGCACGCGTTGGCCTTCGAACTCGGAAACATACAGATTGCCAGCCGCATCGAGGACCAGATTGCGCGGTGCGTAGAGCCGGGCCTTAACGGCCGGGCCGCCATCGCCCTGGTAGCCCTCCGCTCCCGAACCGGCGACGGTTGTGATTGTGCCATCGGGGCCTACCATGCGCACTAGGTTGTTGCCATAGTCGGCGATATAGAGGTTTCCCTCCTTATCCACCGCGAGGCCGTAGGGTAGGTTGAGTTGAGCCTTGGTGGCCGGGCCGACATCGCCGCTGAAACCGGCCGTACCGTTGCCGGCGACCGTCGTGATCGTTCCGGTGGTCCTGTCCACCATGCGGACACGATTGTTGCTGGTATCGGACAGATACAGATTGCCCTTCGCGTCCACGGCCACGCCCTGAATGGCGCCGATCTGCGCCAGGGTGGCCGGGCCGCCGTCGCCCATGAACGAACTGCCGGCCACGGTTTGGATGGTGTAGGCCGGAACGTCGGCCGCTGGCAAGGCCGATGCCCAGGCCGACACGAGCCAGATCCACCGATTGCTTCTCATGCCGCCGGTGAGTTAGTGGCCCGCGGCGCGGCATATTCTCATCTGCCGAGGGGTGATACGGTTTAGCACCCATCCTCGCCGCGCGCCAATGTTCGCACGCACTCCTGCGTTCGGCGTCGAGGGTAGAATGTGCCGGTTTTGACAGAGACTGATGCTGGCCTTCCCTGCTTCGTGCGAAACTCTGACGCCGCCCCGAACGCCACCACGATTCCTCCTCGCCGCCATACGCGTACTCAGCACCGCATGCCGTTTTCGAGGAAAGCCCACAGATGACCGCTGTGGCCATCCATACCGGCTCCGCTTCAAATCCGATGAAATGCTTTCAGGATCTCGCGAGTGGAATAGTGCATGGCAATGGGGCGGCCGTGGGGGCAGCTCATCGGGCAATCGGTTTCGGAAAGCGCGCGCAGCAGCCATTCCATCTTGGCGGCGTCGAGCCGGGTGTTGATCTTGATGGCCGCGCGGCAGGCGATGCCGGCCGAGATTTCGCGGCGTAGATCGTCGAGCGAGCGCTGGCGCAGCTCGCCTTCGGCGATTTCCAGAATCTCGAACAGGATCTGCTCCAGGTCCGCGGCGCCGATGGCCGCGGGCGCGCTCTTCACGGCTATGGTGCGGTTGCCGAACGGCTCGGTTTCAAAGCCGGAGGCGCGCAGCTCATCGGCGATGCGGGCGTAATCGATCTGCTGTTCGGCGGTGAGCGTGAGAATCATCGGCATCAGCAGGCGCTGGGTCTCGACCGTGCCGGCGGCGCGCTGCCTGAGCACCTGCTCGAAGAGGATGCGTTCATGGGCCACGTGCTGATCGACAATCCACAAGCCGTCGCGCCCGGCGGCGACGATGAAGCTCTCGTGAATCTGGCCGAGAGGCCGCAGATCGGACAGCACCGAGAGCGACATTTCGGGAGGAGGGACGGCCTCGGGCGGGAATTCGCCATGGGCATCGAGGCGGCGCGAAAGTTTCCCGGAAGGCCGCGGGCCGGGCGCCACTTCAAGGGGCGGCGCGCTGAAATCCAGGCGCGGCGACGGGCCGGCGGTGGGGCGCAGGGCGAACTCCGGAGCCGGTGCTTCGCCTGGCTCGGCGGGCGTTTCGAGCATGGCCGCTTCGGCGATCGCGGCCTGCGCGGGCCCGGCGTCGACCAGGCTAGCCGCATCGGGCGCCTGGTTTTCGATCATCTGGCTGAATTCGGAATATGGCAGCCGCGCGGCGAGTTGCGCAGCGGCGGGGTACGAGGCGGGCTGGAAC
>CAZFOP010000042.1:0-14593 GCA_964520085.1 uncultured Solibacteraceae bacterium
TGCAGCACTTGGCGCGATAGACCAGCAGGTCGTCCATGCCGCGGACCTTGATGACCGCGTCGCGATCCTGCGGGCGGCCTGGGCCGGCCGGTGCGCCGGCGGCGGCCGGTTCGATCTCGGGCACCGGGGCGGCGGCCGGTTCTTCGTCCACCTTATCCGGGGCTACCTTGCTCAGCACCTGGCGCGCCGAAAAGCGCCCGTAGCCGAGCGCGGCGTACAGGTCCTCGGTCTTGGAGTAACCGTAGCCGGCGGCCACCGCGTCCAGCGCGGCGCGCGCCACGCGGGACAATTGCACGCCCAGGCGGCGGGCTTCCTTTTCCAAATACTTCTCGCCGATTTCGATGGCCTTCACGCGCTCGCTGGCGTTGATGAGATGCTTGATTTTGTTGCGCGCGCGCGAGGTGCGCACGAAGGCCAGCCAGTCCTTGCTCGGCTGATGGCCGGGCTGGGTCATAATCTCGACGATGTCGCCGTTGCGCAATTGCGAGCGCAGCGGAACGATGCGGCCGTTGACCTTGGCGCCGACGCACGTGTTACCCACGCCAGTATGGATGGCGTACGCGAAATCGATCGGCGTGGCCTCGCGCGGCAGCACGATCACCTTACCCTTCGGGGTGAACGTGTACGCCTCTTCCGGGTACAGGTCCACCTTGAGCGTGGACATGAACTCGCCGGGGTCCTGCATTTCGCGCTGCCACTCCACCAGGTGGCGCAACCACGCGATGCGCTGGTCGTCGGGCGCGGGGCCTTTGCGGCCTTCCTTATACTTCCAGTGCGCGGCGATGCCTTCCTCGGCGATACGGTGCATTTCCTCGGTGCGTATCTGCACTTCGAAGGTTTGGCCCTGCGGCCCCACCACCGAGGTGTGCAGAGACTGGTACAGATTCGGCCGCGGGATGGCGATGAAATCCTTGATGCGGCCCGGAATCGGCCGCCAGTGGTTGTGGATCACGCCGAGCGCGGCGTAACAGTTCTTCACCGAATCGGTGAGAATGCGCAGCGCCATCAAATCGTAGACCTGATCGACCGTGATTTTCTGCCGGCGCAGCTTCATGAAGACGGAGTAGGGACGCTTGACGCGGCCCTCGATGCGCGCCGGAATGCCTTCGCGCCGCAGCTCGGCCTCCAGGGTCTGGCGGATTTCGTCGAGGAATTCCTGGTTGGAATGTCGCTTGCTCTCGATGGCGGCGACGATTTCGCGATAGGCGTCCGGCTCCAGGTACTGGAACGCGAGGTCCTCGAGCTCACCGCGCACCTTGCCCATTCCAAGGCGGTGGGCGATGGGCGCATAGATTTCGAGGGTCTCGCGGGCAATGCGCTGGCGGCGTTCCGGAGCCAGGTAGCCGAGCGTGCGCATGTTGTGAATGCGGTCCGCCAGCTTGACCATGATGACGCGTATATCCTCCACCATGGCCAGCAGCATCTTGCGGAAGCTTTCCGCTTGCCGGTCCTCGGCGGAAAAGAAATCGAGTTTCGAGAGCTTGGTGACGCCGTCGACGCAACGCGCCACTTCTTCGCCGAACCGCTCGCGCACCTCGTCGACGGTGACGCTGGTGTCTTCCACCACGTCGTGCAGCAGCCCGGTCTCCATGCCCACCACGTCCAGGCGCATTTCGGCGAGAATGCGGGCAACCATCAAGGGATGGACCATGTACGGTTCGCCGGAATCCCGCGTCTGGCCTTCGTGCCGCTCGCGGGCGAACTGATAGGCGCGTTGAAGCTGCGCCAGGTCGTCCTTGGGGCGGTACTCGCGGATCTTCGCTTCCAGCTCCTTGTACAACTGCCCCACCGGATCGGACGGGGGCGGTGGAGACACGGATGCCGAAAGACTGGCAGGTTCGGATGCCACTTTCATCAATTGTAGCAGGGGGAGCGAGTGGAGCCGCCCGCTGCGCCAGCCGTGTCAGTATCCGGAATCCTCCCAAGACGGGGATCGAAGTATACTGGCAGGAAGCCGGGAAGCCAAGACGGGGATCTGGTTCCCGCGCTCTACTCGGAGGTGTTGCGGATGCTCAAGTCCATCGCCGTCGTCGCCGGCAGCTATTTGCTCTCGGTTGCACTTGTCTTTGCAACGGACCCGTTGCTATCGCTCCTCTTCCCGGGGGACTTCGTCAAAGGCCGCGTCCCCTCCGACGCCCCTCTCATCGCGAGCACGGCTCTCTTCGTCGTCGTCTCGATCCTCTGCGCATGGCTCTGCGCCCGCTTTGCTCCGAGCCATGCTACAAGGCATGTACTCTGGTTCTTCATCGTCGGGGAGTTGATGGGCATCGGCGCGACGATTCCCAACTGGAACACGGGTTGGCCGCACTGGTACTGGCTGTCCTGGCTGCTCACCTGGCCGGTGAGCTGCTGGATCGGCCTGCTGCTGGCCCGGCACCGGGCCGATTCGCCCGCCGCCTGAATCCTTCGCTGAGCCGAACGCAGGCAGGGCCCGTTTCGTTCCGCACGGAAGACTTGAGGTGCAAGGGCGGCCGTCGTTCCATTCCCGTCACAGCGCTCCCTTGCGCGCCGCCGATCTCCCCGGAGGTCGCGTCGCCTGCGCGGCCAGATCGCGGCCGGTTGGCGTGACCGGGACTTCACAGGACCTATGTTGTGCAAAGGCCGGGGCCGACGCTTGTCAGGAGGCTAGCGCGTTTGACGTTACTAATCGGCAAGCCTCCCAGATTGATTCCAGAACTTCCAACGGCTCATGGTCATCAGGTGTTCGGAACGTGCCAGTACCACGATGACCGATAAACGATCCGCACCGTCCAATATTACTGTTCCCACATGTTCTTTCCGCTCGAAGAAATGCGAACCGCTTCGTTCATGCTATCGTGAACAGCCTCGCTAACGAAAGTGGCATATGGTTGTTCGCTTATACTACTGAGTTTGGCGGCATGATTTGCAGCTGGCCCAACCCAGACAAGGTCGTTCGACCCGCGGATGCCGGTCCTGGCAACCAACAACCTGCTTGTATCTATGCCAACGACCTGCTTGAGGGCAAACTCAGTGTTATATCGGCCTTTTATGGCCGGGTTGATTATCTCGACGACCGCACGCTTGATCTTCAGGCCACAGCGCACCGCGGACGTGTTCTTGCGGTCACCGATGAACACAGCCATAACGCGATCACCATCATACGCCGTGATTTCCCCCCCTTCGGAACGAATGATGCGGGAGGCACACAGGAGATAAGTTTTATAAATTTCCGCCGCAAATTCAGCGGTGCAAGAGTCGACCATATTGGTAGATCCATCAATGTCCGCATACAATACTGTAGCTTCGAGATTAACGCCCTCATTTCCAAGCTTGATATCCGGTGTATCCGGAACCACCTCACCGGCGCGCGTACTCCACTGCGCCCGCAGAATTGTTCTTACTTCAGATTTAAGGTCATCTTCCAATCCCATAACTAACCCGTCCGCTATTAGGTGAATGACCACCACCAATTCGATTGGTAAATGATTCTATTGTCGAATGTATTCCACCGCACGGCTTCCCACATTTCTCTGCCATCGGTTTTCTTCGCCTCATTCGCCATCGCGTCATAGACCTCTTTAGTGATATACGTTGCGTACGTTTCCGGAAGCGTGGCCAGCTTGGCGGCATAGTTGGCGGCTCGACCAACCCAAACCAGATCGTTAGCACCACGCACTCCAGTCTTAGCCACGAACAGGTCACTCGTATCGACACCGACGACATGTTTCAGGGTGAAGTTACTGCCCGTATAAAATGTCTTCTGAGCCGGATTCGCCACATTGAGGACGGCGTAATTGATCTTCAGAGCTGATCGGACTGCGCGGGTATTCTTCATTTCGCCGATGTAAACGGCCATGACACGATCACCGTCGTATGCTGTTATAATGCCACCTTCGCTACGAGTTATCTTGCTAGCGCAATGAAGGAAAATCTTATACATCTCGGCAGCAAAAAAATCGGCATAGCCGCCAACGAGTTTTGTAGAATCTGCCAAGTCGGCATACAGGACCGTTGCGTCTAGCTTTACGGCGTCGTTGCCGAGGGCGAGGCCATCATCAGCGGGTACCACAGTGCCGTCCCGTGTCTCCCAAACGGCATGAAGGACCGCCTTCACTTGACTTTCGAGCTCTTCTTTTAGCCCCACCAGAAAACCCTCCTTACCGGTTCGGACCAAGTTCCCGGATGAGCGACCTCAGCTTGTTGCACGCTGGCGCCAAGCATGTTGTCAGATTATTTGCGTCATACCTGTAAGTTATCGTGTTGACGCCCGCGAGATCCGATGGAAGTTTTATTTCCTCACCCCGAGGCTCAACTAGCAGCGCCCGGTGTCTACCCAAGCGCCCCATAAAGAAACCGAGTTCAAAGATGACGTTGTCGCGTGGCGATGGTTGCCGCTCACCGCGACTTTCGGTGATATCATCGGGCTCCGCAACGGCGATGGCTACATCGGATTGATCGAGAGCGCGCTCAAGGCTTTCGATCGCGTAGTGGGAAGCCCGGAAGACCCCATCCGTCCAGACAGTCACCGCAAAAGGATCATGGTTGAAAGCATTCTGAACCGTGCGCGCGATCTCAAGCGCCTCAGCCGAAGAGATAATAAACACCCGGACTCTCTCGCTCACGGCAGTGACAAGCGCATTGCGCTGCTCAAGTCTGCGTGCCAGCTCCTTGGCGAAGCAGCGCCAAATCTGCGGATATCGGTCGCCAAGCGCAGCGATCTGGGGCTCCGAAAGCCTGACGACTACAGACGGCTCTCTCGCAACGACCGTTGCGGATCGGCGCTGGGTTGGCTGGATGGCTGCCATCTCACCGACGTGATCATTTGGAAAGCGGTTAGCCACCGGTCTTCCGTTGACCACGATTTCAAATGAACCCGCGACAATGAGATAAACATCGTTGTCGTCATTTCCCTGTTCGATAATTGCTGTTCCAGCCTTGACATCAAGCAACTCGCCGGTCGCAGCTATCTCTTCCCCCAAGGGGGTAGTACCGGCGACAATTTTCTGGCTGTTCAGTGTCTCCAGCAGTATTCTGCGGCCTGCATCGCCTGTAAAACGAACCTTCACTGTCTTGTCCGGAATTTCCATTTTGGACTTCCAAATCTGATTCAGTATAAGCCAAAGCGCCATCCTTTGATGTGCGGGCCGCATTCTTCGTCCCGGAGCCGTTCCAGACACGCCGTTCCCGGAACCCCTCAGCTCATCTCGTCGACCAATCCCCGCATCGGGCACCATCTCGGCCGAGCCCACCGCGCAAAATCCGGTCACAACGCCCACCAACCATTCCCGCACCCTCCAACCCGCCGGTCACATAAGACTTACACCCACTTCCCCATGCTCCGCGCCTCCTCGCTCATCCCTACCCATGCCACACTAAACACAGAAAGCCTGAATGGCCAATGCACTCCCGCCACTGCTCTTCCGTTTCCGTGGTCGCGGCGGGATACCATCAGGTTCTTGTCGGGGAACGGCTTCAGCCAAGAGCATGGCCGGAAATCGGACCTTGGCCCCCTAGGGTCGCAACCGTCGGACAGGCGCTAAAACGGGACAAGCTTGTCCCAAATTTACAATCATGTTGTTTGTTTTCAGCAAATTAACGACAAACATGTGGGACAATTTGGTCACACGCCGCGTTGATGGAAAATGCAACAGTCCCCGGCTCTGCCCGCTGCGTGGGCTGCGCACGGGCGCCGCATCTGTGCGCGCAGCCAGCCATAATAAAGAGGATGGATACTCCAGTAACGGTTGTGATCTTGGCGGCGGGATTGGGCACCCGCATGAAGTCGCGCATGGCTAAGGTGCTGCATCGCGCGGGAGGCAAGACGCTGATCGAGCACACTGTGGATACGGCGCTCGCGCTCACTTCCGCGGAGGGCATCTTCGTGGTGGTGGGTCATCAGGCCGAGCGCGTCCGCGCAGCGATTGCGACGCCCGGCGTTGGCTTCATCGAGCAGACCGAACAGCTCGGCACGGGCCACGCGATGCTGATGGCACGCGGCGCGCTCTCCAGTCTCGGTGGCTACCTGGTGATCGTTTACGGCGATAGTCCGCTGCTGCGTGCGGCAACCGTACACAGGCTGATCGAAACCGTGGAAACGAGCGACGCGGCGGGCGCGCTGCTTTCGGCCGACATGGCCGATCCGACCGGCTATGGACGAGTGATCCGCGGCGCGGACGCGAGCGTGAGCGAAATCGTCGAGCAGAAGGCCGCCAGCCCCGAGCAACTCGAAATTCGCGAAGCCAACATGGGGATCTATTGCTATCGCGCCGACCTGTTCTGGCGGCACGCGAGCGAAATGCGCCCCGACAATCCCGCGCACGAATACTACCTCACCGACATGGTCGAGATTATCGGCCGCGCCGGACATCGAGTCGCGGCGGTGAAGATCGACGATCCACGCGAGTGCCTGGGGATTAACAACCGCATCGAGCTCGCGGAAGCCGACCGGTTGCTGCGCGAGCGCAAGCTGCGCGAGTTGATGCTGGCGGGCGTGACCATTGAGAAGCCGGAGACGGTCACCATCGATGACGGCGTGGAGATAGGCATCGATACCGTGGTCGAGCCGTTCGCGCGCATTCTAGGCGCGACCAGGATCGGCGAAAACTGCCGCATTGGAGCGTCGAGCATCATCGAGGATTCCACCATTGGCGACGATGTGACGATCAATCCGCTGACCGTGATCACCGCTTCGCAGCTTGCGCGAGGCGCGGTGGCTGGGCCGTTCTCGCGGCTGCGTCCGGGGAATTATGTCGCAGAAAATGCGCACGTCGGCAATTTCGTCGAGCTGAAAAAGACGCGGCTGGGTGCGGGCGCCAAGGCCAATCACCTGGCGTATTTGGGCGATGCGGAAATCGGCGCCAAGGCGAACATAGGCGCCGGCACCATTACGTGCAATTACGATGGCACGCACAAGCACCCAACGCGGATTGGCGCGGGGGCCTTCGTGGGCAGCAATTCCACGTTGGTGGCGCCGCTCGAGATCGGCGACGGCGCGTACCTGGCAGCGGGCTCGGTGATTACCAGCCCGGTTCCCGCCGATGCGCTCGCCGTGGGCCGCGCCCACCAGGTGAACAAAGAGGAGTGGGCCAGGAAGCGCCGCGCCCGGTTGGCCGCCCCGCCCGCCGGTGGAAAGTAACGCCCGCAAGCCTCCGGCGCCGGATTTCGGGTGGAATACCTCGGACAACCGGGGATCGATCGGTCAGCGCGTGGACTCTGGTTGGTCCGTGCCCAAGCTGAATCTCAACATCGGCGGGATCACCGAGGACCAATATTTCCAGGTGTGCCCACCGGGAGCGGAAGACCATGTGTACGGAATTCCGATCGCGTCCAGGGTATGGTGCAACCGCTGCATCGTCCTGTATAGCCGGTCATTGGTTCCACAGGCAAGGAAAAGCCTGGGCGTGGGGCCTGGTACGACTACCGTGTTCTTGTTCCGGCCGCGAATGTCCTCGGTACCGGAGGCTGGCGGCCGTGCGGGCCAGAAACTCCAGCGCGGATCGACTAAGCCGCTAATCACGCTCACGCTCGCGAAGCGGCCTGGATAGCGCCGGCCAATGTCGAGCGATGCATAGCCACCGAACGAGAATCCGCCGACAGCCCAACGGTCTCGCTCGAAAGGGATTTTGTAACGCTGAGAGACGATTCCGGCGATCTCCTCGGCTTCCAGAGTGAGGTAGTTGGGGAAGGGAGTGCGCGCGGAGTTCAGCCGGTAAAACTTTTTGAAGCGAACGTCCGGGATGACGACCACCGCGGGCCGCAACTCGCCGCGCGCCAGCATCGCGTTGTAGACCGCGTCCACCTTTAGATACGTGAGGAGGTCTTCGGGCCGGTCGAACCAGCCGTGATTCAAGATGAATACATCGGTCGAGCGGGTTGGAGGTTTCGGCACCAAGGCGAGGAAAAAGCGCGGTTCATTCATCTCGTTTGACCAGAAGCGGACGCGCTCCACCGTGAGGTTGTCGGTCTCCGAGACTTGGGCGACCTCCAACTGGCCATGGGCCAGCGGCGCCTTCTCAAAAGGATAGTGGCTCCGGGAGGCAAACAAAGAGAGCACGGCGAAGGTGAACGGGATCTCACGCAACTCCGAGAATCGGCCTGCGCAAACGCTGCGGTGGGTACCCCCTTCGGCATACGGGAGAGCCGCGAGCGTGCCACTCACGCACGTGGCTCCGCTTACAGCCTCGGCGGCCGTTGCAACGGCGGTTACGAGAAACAGCAGGGACACGAGCACTCTGGTCATCCGCGGAAATAGTGCTCCAGGAAAACAGAACCTCTCAGCGTTTCTGGGGCGGCGGCGGTGCTGGTATCCGCACACGAAGCGTTATTGACTGTCACAGGATCTTCGATGAGCTAGGCATTCGCGGTACCGGCGAACGCCTCGATGAATACTCGAAGTAGCGCCGCCAGGAGCGGGCCGCGCGGCTGAATGCGGTGAGATGATTGACCCGCGGATCATCGCGGTGCAGGTTGTGCAGACTTGCGCTAAAATCGAGTGAGCCAAACACTCGCTGGAGTGGCGGAACTGGCAGACGCACGGGACTCAAAATCCGAGAAAACAAGGCACTTAGCGGGCCACTTGTTGATGGACATAGCAGATTGCCATTGATGGGAACCCACAGGAAGCCTGTTTCCCGCCTGAATCGCCACAGCAATAGCCACAGTCAAAAGCGCGGCTGGCAAGGGCGCTGCGGCGCTTGCTGCGGCTCGACTCATCCACTCTTGAACCCAGAGAGCCGCTTGTAGCGTTTCCAAACTTCCGCATAACGCCAGCCGCCGATTCCAACCAGAGAGCATTTCACTACGGGCCGTACGCCTCCTAAGTCATCCGCGGAAGCCTTGATCGATCATGGTAGTTCCTTTACGACGCCTTGGTCTCGCCTCACAGACTCGATCTGGGAGAATGCATGAAGGCTCGAAGAATACCCTCCGAGAAAGATGGAGTCCATGCGCCTCTTGAATCCGTCGTAACAGGCATGATCGTCAGCGTTGCAGGGATTGATTATCTCGACATGAACGTCGTCTCGCGTTCCGACGGTTGACCTCAGGAGCCATGACGCGTAGAAGTCGGTCGGCGCAGCCGAGAATCTAATCACGACAACTTGCG
Organism: uncultured Solibacteraceae bacterium; assembly: GCA_964520085.1. Taxonomy (GTDB): domain Bacteria; phylum Acidobacteriota; class Terriglobia; order Bryobacterales; family Bryobacteraceae; genus Bog-375. The sequence goes on from CAZFOP010000042.1 coordinate 9,065, forward strand.
AGGCGTCCATTAACTGGTTCCTCGCCAAACCCCACGCCGAGCGGATAATCGGGTCTTCTGTAATCGGCTTCCGCAACAACGGCGGAATGATTACGGGGTTCATGTCGCTCCCACATTGCGGGCAGTCTGCATTTTCGTTCCCTAGCTTCCAAGCAAGGCACGCTTGAGTATTCACGAAAACGACTAGTGCTCGGTTAGCTTGGCATTTCTTGTTACCGCAACGGAACCAGTTTAACGAGCCATGCAACTTGAGTAGTAGTCCCCGACCCTGGATCACCGGGTTCACCATGTTATCAGCGTATGACAGCGGAACCGAACGGAATAAGTTGGCGTAGTGCTTGTAGATCTGGTGGTCGCTAATGAACTCCTGGTCCGGTAGGAGGTCCCAATTGAATGTCAGAATGGAATCGTCGAAATCAAGATTGGAGACGAGCTTTCGACAGTACTCGCCGTACGCGTGTTGTGTACAGATACCTACAATTCGGCGGACGTAGCGAACCAGTTCGTTTCTCACCAGTAGCAAGCGCGCGCCCTCGTCGCTTTCTGGGCTGTGAAACTCTCGCTCAACCTCCAGGGCAGAGAACACGTCCTCCAGATCAAGGTCCGCCCAGCGTCCTTCTCCGAAAGCATCGGTCAAACGTCTGGCCCGACCCACGTAGCCAATAAATCCCTGGAGGTCCGATTGGCATCGGGCATATCCGGCAGCGTCTACCAGAGATCGGCGAAAGAAACCGTTGGTTAGGGGAGGCTGGCGGAGTTGACCGAGGGGGAATTTGGTATGCAGGCTGTCGAGAAGTTTCAGCGACTCCCCATACGAGGCACCTGCGCCGATTACATATACAGTGCTCACTCCCGAATTGTACTCCGCTGGCGCCGCCCCACCGATGGGAATGGCGCGATGTCGAGCCATCCTCCTGCTTAGAAGAAACGCGAGTGATTTCCATCGGCTCCGTTGTTTTTCGCGAGATCCTGGCGTTTACAACAATCCGGGAAATCTGCTTTCGCTCAAGAGGCAACTCCAACGATTGGAATAAATGCAGTTTGGACCGGGGAATCCGGGGAAAGATGAACGCGATTCCGGGATGGTTCCGAATGGTGTTCCGGGATGATCTCGAATAGGATTCCGGGATGAAGACAAACACTGGTTCCGCGATGAAGCCGAAAAGTTTCAGGCCGATCCCGGAACAGTGTTCGGCTTCGCCGGAATGATTTCCACGGGCAGATAGCGGCGCTGGACAACACAATGGCAGGCAGCCTCCCCCTCGAAAGGGAGGATCAGCTTGCCAGCGAGGAGATTGTCCGTGTAATGTGCCCGCCCGCATTATGTGGCCGATAGGTCGGTATCCGCCCATTCGACCGGCAGTGTGCGCAGCCGGCCCTTCCCGTCCAGATATGACACGCGGTCTCCGCCCCAGTTATTGCGCACAGCCAGGACGTCGAGCGTCTGCCCCTTTAACGGATGGAAAGGGAGCGTGACGGTGAAAACTTCTGCGCCACCGTTAGCACGGTCTGCAATGTGCGCTTTTCGCCAAGGCCAAAGTCGAATCGGGTGTGCAATTGGCCGAGCGTTGGATCATCGCCACGTTGCGGAATCGGAAGTTCTTCTCGATTGAAGCGTTGAACCAAGCGATCCGGGAGCTTCGCGACCGAGTCGACCAGCGACGGTTCCGTAAGCGCGAGGGCTCCAGAGCGACGCAGTTTGCGGCAGTGGACAAGCCTGCGATGGGTTCGCTCCCGGCGGAGCGCTCTGACCTGAGCGCATGGTCTCGTGCCCGAGTCAACATCGACTATCACATTGCCTTCGACACGAACTATTACAGCGTGCCTTACAACCTGGTTCAAGAACTGGTGGAAGTCCGCTCGACGCCGACGACCATCGAGATCTTCCACAAGAGTCAGCGCGTGGCGTCACACCTACGCGCACGCGGCCATGCATACGCCGTCACGATTGCCGAGCACCGTCCGCGTTCCCATCCGGGGCATCTGGAATGGACGCCGTCGCGGATGGTGCATTGGGCTAAGACCATAGGCCCACATACTGCTCGGTTGGCGAGTTGGTTATCGACAGCCATAGTCCTGCGGCATTCTCAGACGCAGACCGCGAGTCTCTCGAGGATACGGCCCAGATCGTCGGGAGCTATATCCAGATTAACCAAGATTGAGCGCGAACGCCGGCAACGTTGCCACTGAGAGCACGGGGGCGACGACGAAGAAGACTCCGTCCGGAACGGCTCAGGGTGTTCCCGAGCCACGCGTTTCCTCGGAATGGCGGCAAATAGCATTCCGGGGAGAGTAAGGCGCGCACGAATGCACGTCGATGCTCAATCCGCAACACACTAGAATCGATATCGGAGGTTCAGGTACCAGTTTCGGCCCTCTTCCGGGTAGCCGGCAGTGTAGTAGTAGTTACGATCGAGCAGGTTCTTCACGCCAGTCTGAACCGAGATCCCACGACCGACCGGCGCAATTACGCCAAGATCCACCGTGGCATAAGATTCGGCGAAGGGTAGAAAGAGCGGGGAAGAAGTGGAGTAAGTGGTATCTTGCAGGGTGAGCCCGCCGTCGTAACGCACATTGACGATGCCGAGGACCTCGCGTGGGGCGCGCACCACAGCCCCCGCGACAATTTTGTTCTTAGGCAGCGTCGGCAAAACCGTGATGCTGGTGTTCACGGTGCTGACGTTGGGCCAGTCGCCGAAATGATAAGCGATATCGCGGTTCAGATAGCTGTAACTCGCGTTCAAGGTCACGCGCGGGAGCGGAGTGCTCCGCACGGATATTTCCACGCCCTCGTGGACCTCCGAACCAATGTTCGCCATCTGGCTGCAATAGCCGACGATCTTGCTGTTCGGGCAGTAAGCGGTAGCCGCGTTTGTGCCACCCGGGTCGGTCACATATACCGACTCGATGGCGTTACGCAGGTCACTGCGGAACAGGTCGGCTTGCGCGAGTGTCTTGGCGCCGAGCAGGCGGGAATAGCCGGCGTTCCAGTTACGACTGTGCTCCGGTTTTAGGTCGGGATTCGGCATGCCCGCGCCCATGCTGGCCGAATAGATGTCCTTGAGCATGGGGAAACGTCCCCGATCGGCGAAGGTCATAAAGAGCAGACCGGACTTACCTAGCGTATGGGAGATCGACGCCTGCGGATTGAAGTTCCAGACATGCTCGGTGCAGCCGGAAAAGGACGTATTGGTGGGCGACGCCAGGCAGGTAAAGGGGACCAGTCCCGTCAGCGCGGTGTTGTAAGACTGACCCTCCACACCTTCGAGGTGATCCGCGCTGAAGCCGGCGGTAATGCGAAATCCCGCGCCCGGTTTGACGGAGTCCTCCAGACCGATAGAGACTTGCCGGTCGGCGTCCGTTAAGACCGGCTCTACCAGCGGGTACGGCGACATGCCGGGATAGATTCCGTGTTCCGTATGGGTGTCATCCTTGAAGAAGAAGGAAGCGCCAATCAGGTTCTTCGCAAGACTGGCGGTGTCGAATTCCGCCGACGCGCCGTCGGTGTGCTCGTTGTACATGCTGTCCTCGGCGCTCTTGGTGTTCATCGCCGTGTAAGTGTCATTGGAGTACATGTTGATGCTGTTGCGAAATTGGTTATAGAACGCGCGCACCTTCAGCGAACTGGTCTCGCCGATTCCGGTGTTCGAGTGAAAGTAATATCCGTCGGTGTTCCAATAGGGCCAACTCCAGAAGTTACGGAACGTTGCAGCCGTGTTGGGGCCCTGATACAAGGGAACTCCCTTTTCGCCTTTCTGGTTGGAATAGCTGAAAACGTACTCGTCGCCGATTTTCGGAGTCCATCCAAGGCGTCCGGCGAATTTCTCGTCGCGTGAATTGGACTGGTTCAGCCGGTCCGTCATCGTGATGTTGGGTAGGTTCGTGTACTGTCGCACGTCGAAATCGCCGGAAAGAGAAACGTAGTCGTCCTGCAGCCAGTCGAGCGTTCCCTGCGCAAAGAAATGGCTCATGCGGGTACCCAGGCGGAGGGCGGACAGGAGCGTATCGCCGGAACCGGTCCCAATGAGTGCGTCCCCGTCATATTTCTGAGCCGGCGTCTTGGTAACCAGGTTGATCGACCCGCCGAGGGCGTTGGGGCCCAGCAAGGACGAAGTGTATCCGCGAGAGACTTCGATTTCCGCGATGTCGCTGGTCTGAAACCGGTTGAAATCAACGTAGCCGTCGTACGGCACGTACACCGGAATGCCGTCCAGGTAAAACGGAACCTGGCCCCGCGTGCTGAAGCCACGCACCATCAGGCCAGCCTCGTTGCGATTCGTTGCGATGTGTTGGATCGATACGCCGGGCAACAGGTCGGCTGCCTTCGCGACGTTCAGCGCTTCGTCGTCGACGATGCCGGTCTGGTCGATTGCGTTCGCGACCGGTACCGGAGTGGGACTCGGCGCCGACACATCGACGGTGATCACGCCAAGATTGAATGGCGTCCCCGGACTTTGCCGTATCACTTCATCGGTGGCGGCCTTCAGCGCCTGGAGCTGGGATTCCAAGGTTTGTGTCGAAGGGCCGGCTGGCAACGGGTCCGGAACGGTAATTCGAATGCCCGGATGCGCGTCACGGAAATCCGCGATGGAAGCGCGCAGAGCTTCCGCGTCGGCGCGCCACTGTTCGATGGCCGCGCTGTCCGCTGCCGGAAGCCGAGCCAATCGGGACTCAAGATCGGTGAGGGTGATTCTCCAGTCGACCGTGGAGTGCTGCTGCGCCGCAACCGTCAACGCGCAGAAAAGTAACGACACTACGAGCGTGAGAGTTCTCTTGGATGATTTCATGTTGACCTGGAATTCGGGCTGCGACGTGGCCCTGGAGTGTCCACTAGAGCCTGGATGTCTAGCGGAAAGGTTAGTTTAACACGACAGTGTATCTCATGCAATACAGTTCGGAAAATCGGACTATAAATGTGCTGAACTCCGTGGGACCGGCAAGCGGGGCGTTGCGGAGCAAATGGGACGAGCCATGCGGAGATGAGTCAGACCGTTGGCGGGCCGTAACGCGCCGCAGGAAGTACAGGCAAGGCGAAGCGGTGACCTACGTCAGTCCTTTTGGATCATGACCTCGGTAGACTTGACGACCGCGCGGACGGCGTCGCCTTTCGTGAGACCGAGGCCTTCGGCGCTGGCGCGAGTGATCACGCTTTCGACGATATTATCACCGATGCGGACGGTTACCAGGGCCATGATGACGCCCACTTTCACGTCCTCGACGATGCCGGGAAGCTGGTTTCTAGCGGAGAGAGGCATGAGTCTTTATACCATACCGCGCGTCCGTCCGGCATCAGGCAACGCGGTCGCCAGCGCCCCGTGTGTCATAGCCTCCCAGCCCTTCCAATTCGCGGCGGAATGCCGCGCGCCCCAGCGTATCCAGCAGCGCTTGCACTCCCGGTGAATTCAGATCGGTATTACGAACCACCAGATCATAACGCTCGCTCAGCAGCGGAATGAAGTCCAGGCCGAACACTCAGGCGGCAGCCTTGGTAGCGATACAACAGTCGGCCTTCCCGGTCAATACGTGCCA
>CAZFOP010000043.1:0-14419 GCA_964520085.1 uncultured Solibacteraceae bacterium
TGGCGGGGCTTCCGGCGGCGGGCGCGCAGCCAGCCGCTTCCGCCAGCGATGCGCGGTACGGGTGACCTACTCGCCCAACCGCATTTCAGGCCAGTGGCTAGCCCACGGGAAGTACATCTCGCGTGACAGCGCCGTAAAGACATCCGAGACCGAGCCGGGATTCTCCGCAACGGCGGAGTCCGTCGATGTTGCCGACACGCTGGACACTTGGCAGTCCGCTCGCGATGAACGCGTCTTCAAGCTGATCTTGTCCCCGGAATTCGGCGACCGCGTGGACTTGCAACGCCTCACACGCGAGATGATGAGCCGGATGGAGACCGAGCTTTCGAGAAAGCTGGAGTGGTGCGCGGTAGCCCACTTCAACACCGAACATCCGCACGTGCATGTCGCACTTCGAGGCCGGGCGGATGGCCGCGCACTCCGGCTCGACCGGGCGTACATCAAGTTCGGTGTCAGGATGGCGGCAGAAGACCTGTGTACGGCCCAAATCGGGTACCGGACAGAGTTGGATGCTGTCGAGGCGGAACGACGGGAGGTCGGTGAGCAGCGGTTCACGTCGCTGGATCGGATGATCGGTCGCGCCTGCGAAAACGCCACGGATTCGGCGATTCCATCCGCAGGGCCGCAGTTCGTCTTTGCCCTTACTGTGCCGGATCGGGAAGCGCCGGATTCGGTGCATATCCGGCAGCGTCACCTTGCTGCCAGGCTGGTCCATCTTCAGAAGATGGGACTGGCGGAGCCGACCGCACCGAACGCTTGGCGCGTCCGGCGCGACTTTGCCGGAGTACTTCGCGCCATGCAGAAGGCGCAGGATCGGCAGCGGCTGCTCCACGTTCATGGCGCCCTTCTTTCCGACGACCGGCTTCCTCTGGTTGTAACCAACCCGCGGCGCACCCCAGCGCTCGATGGCAGAGTGCTCACGCACGGTGAAGATGACTCCGGCCGGCAGTACATTCTGCTGGAGGGGACCGACGCCCAGATTCACTTCATTTATCACACGCCTGAAATAGCCGCCGCTTGGGCGCAAGGGAGACTCAAGCCGAACGCGTTCGTGCGGTTCCGGCGTCTTTTTGGCGAGGGTGGACGCCCGATCATCGAGACAAAGGATCTCGGTGATGCCGACCGCCTACTCAAAGACAAGACCCATCTCAGGAATGCGGCCCGAGACATGAATCGACCTGGAGTTGTCCCAGCCGCAGAAGGTTGGGCCGGATGGCTCGGCAGATACCAAACTGCAGTCCGTGAAGTCCAACGCGGCTTAGAAAACCGCCGCAGCAGGCCCAGCGGCCCCCAGCGGAATTGATGGGAAGTGGGAAGTAACCTCAGCAATTAGCAGTGTGACTGGCTCTCTTGTTCCCCTGGGTTCCATCTAAATGGAATAAAATCAGATGTCTACCCAGCCATGGCCGACACGCCGGAACAGCAGGCACGCCGCGAGATCGATCAGCTCCTGATCGCTGCGGGCTGGCTCGTCCAGGACCGGCGGCAGACAAACATCGCCGCTGGACGTGGTATTGCCATTCGCGAGTTCCCCCTGAAAACTGGCCACGGGTTTGCTGATTACATGCTTTACGTGGACGGCGCCGCCGTGGGCGTAGTTGAAGCCAAGAAGCAAGGGGTTCCGCTGACTGGTGTAGAGTTGCAGTCCGCAAAGTACACGACCGGACTTCCGGACCACCTGCCGGCCCCACGGCGTCCGCTGCCCTTCTGCTACGAGTCCACCGGCGCGGAGACGCGGTTCACCAATCTTCTCGAACCGGATGCACGCAGCCGGAACGCGTTCGCCTTCCATCGGCCAGACACTCTCGCGGACTGGCTGATGAAGGAGATTCAATCGCCAGGCTCAACGGTGAAGGCGCGGATACGAAGGATGCCCCCGCTCGCAACCGATGGTCTGTGGCCGGCGCAGGTGCGTGCGATCCACGGTCTCGAGGCCTCACTCGCCGACGGCCGCCCACGATCTCTGATTCAGATGGCGACGGGCAGTGGCAAAACGTTCACCGCCTGCAATTTCGTCTATCGTCTGGTGAAGTTCGCAGGTGCGCGGCGGGTCCTGTTCCTGGTAGACCGCAACAACCTTGGCCGGCAGACCTTGAAGGAGTTCCAGCAATTCCGAACACCCGACGACGGCCGCACGTTCACAGAACTCTACAACGTTCAGCATCTGGTCTCCAACAAGCTCGATCCGGTAGGCCGGGTCGCCATCACGACCATCCAGCGGCTCTTCTCCATGCTGAAGGGCGATCCGGACCTGGACCCGGCGCTCGAAGACGGGTCCGCCTTCCAGGCCAATCCACTCGTCTCGCAGCCCATCGAAGTCGGTTACACCCCTCGTGTGCCCATCGAGACCTTCGACTTCATTGTCACGGATGAGTGCCATCGTTCGATCTACAACCTCTGGCGGCAGGTCCTTGAATACTTCGATGCCTCTCTGATCGGGCTGACTGCCACGCCGTCCAAGCAGACCCTAGGCTTTTTCAACCAGAACGTGGTGATGGAGTACAACCACGACGACGCGGTGGCTGACGGCGTCAACGTGGACTTTGACGAGTATCGCATCCGCACGCAGATCACTGAGCATGGAGCGCGGGTCGAATCAGGGCTATTCGTCGACACGCGAGATCGCCAGACGCGCGAGGTGCGGTATCAGCAGCTCGACACCGACCTGGTCTACACTGCCAACCAACTCGACCGGGACGTCGTGGCCAAGGACCAGATCCGCACTGTCATCCAGACGTTCCGCGACAAGCTCTTCACCGAGATCTTTCCCGGCCGCAGTGAAGTCCCGAAAACACTCATCTTCGCCAAAGACGACAGCCACGCCGACGATATTGTCCAGATCGTCCGCGAGGAGTTCGGCCGCGGCAACGACTTCGCTCACAAGATCACCTATCGCGCAGACCAGCCGGAGGTGCGGCTCCAGGAGTTCCGGAACAGCTACAACCCGCGCATCGTGGTAACGGTTGACATGATAGCGACGGGTACCGACGTGAAGCCGCTTGAAATCGTGATGTTCATGCGCGATGTCAAGAGCCTGAACTATTTCGAGCAAATGAAGGGCCGGGGCGTCCGCGTGATCAGCGACACCGATTTCCAGGCGGTCACACCGGACGCGAAGTCGAAAACCCACTTCGTGATGGTCGACGCCGTTGGCCTGTGCGAATGCTCCATGCAGGACTCGCGGCCACTGGATCGCAAGCCCACCGTGAGCCTGGAGAAACTGCTGGAAGCGGTGGCGTTTGGCAGCAAGGATAAGGACGTGCTCTCCGCGCTGGCGTCGAGGCTGGCGAGGCTCGACCGACGGCTCACCCCTGAGCACAGGCAGGAACTCGCCAGTACCGCGGGCGGCCAGAGTCTGAACGCTCTGGTCGGGAGCATCGTTCACGCGCTCGATCCTGATGTGCAGATCGCCCAGGAGCGGCAGCAGTCCGGCATCAGTGATCCCACTCCGCAGCAGATCGACCAGGCAGGTACGTCGCTTCTCGCCGACGCGGTGTCGACGATTGTCGCCAATTCCGCGTGGCGGAATCGGGTGATCGCTGTTAAGAAGAGCTATGAGCAAGTCATCGACACGGTGAGCAAGGATCAGGTCCTCGAAGCATGCTACTCTGGCGATGCGCGCGAGAAAGCGCGCGGGCTGGCCACTTCATTCCGGCAGTACATCGAAGACAACAAGGACGAGATCACAGCATTGCAGGTTCTCTACAGCCGTCCCTACAGGCAGCGGCTGACCTACGCCCAGATTCGGGAATTGGCGGAGGCGATCCAGCGCCCGCACCCGGCGTGGACGCCGGAGGCGCTCTGGCACGCTTACGAAACGCTCGACCGCTCCAAAGTGCGCGGCTCCGGAAGGCGAATACTGACGGATCTCGTGTCATTGGTCCGCTTTGCGGTGGACGGCAGCGGGACGTTGCAGCCATTCAGCGATTCCGTGAAGGACCGCTTCCGGATTTGGTTGGCGGAGCAGGAAGGATTGGGAAGAAAGTTCACCGACGAGCAGCGCCTTTGGTTGGAAGCGATCGCCGAGCACATTGGGTCCAGCGTGGCCATCGAGGTGGACGATTTCTACGAGACGCCATTCTCACAGCGTGGCGGACTCGGCAAGGCATTCCAGTTGTTCGGTGACGGCTTGGTGCCGCTGCTGGACGAGCTGAATGCGAGGCTGGTCGCATGACAGAGGATCGCAGCTTGCCCGGCGGTTGGACTTGGGCGACCATAGGTGATCTGGCTGCTGATCTCCGGTACGGCACATCCGCGAAGACCTCCGCCGAGGTTGGCGACATGCCGGTTTTGCGCATGGGCAATCTGTCGTCTTCGGGGGAATTGCTGCTGGACAACCTCAAGTACTTGCCGACCCACCACCCAGACATCGCCCAGGTGACCCTGATCTCTGGGGATGTGTTGTTCAATCGGACAAATAGCATTGAACTCGTGGGGAAGTCCGCCGTCTACCGGGGCCAAATTGCTCCGTGCGCCTTTGCATCTTACTTAATTAGAGTCCGGCTCGCGTCAGCATGTATACCGGAATACTTAGTTGCTTGCCTCAATTCGCCTTTGGGCAAGGAATGGGTACGGACTGTCGCTTCTCAACAGGTCGGGCAAGCTAATATCAACGGTTCCAAGCTCAAGGAGTTTGGCATCCCGCTACCGCCCCTCGCCGAGCAACGCCGGATTGTGTCCGAGATTGATAGTCAGTTCACCATGTTACGGGCAGCCGTGGGCAATCTGGAGAGTTGCCTGCAAAGGCTCCGTGTGTACCGGAATGCGGTGTTGCGGGCAGCCTTCGCAGGGGTTGCAGGTGGCGATAGTGTGCCGCTTGGCGATCTCGGAGACGTAGTCGGCGGGGTCACCAAAGGGCAGAATCGATCAGCCAGCTCGATAGTTCGGTCTGTTCCTTATCTCCGCGTCGCCAATGTGCAGCGCGGATATCTGGACCTTCATGACGTTAGGCTGATTGATGCGACCGATGCCGAAGTCGAACGGCTTGCTCTCAAGCCTGGAGATGTGCTTCTGAATGAAGGCGGCGACAGGGACAAGTTGGGGCGCGGCTGGATTTGGAGGGGCGAGCTGCCACTGTGTGTTCACCAGAATCACGTCTTCAGGGTGCGACTGAAACCGGGGACTGCGCTTCCCGAATTCATTTCGTGGTACGCCAACTCAGTGGGGCAACAATACTTCTTCCAGGAAGGCAAACACACAACGAATCTTGCCTCCATCAGCCTGACAAAACTCCGTGCTTTCCCGGTGCCAAGGCTGCCAGTGCCTGCGCAGCAGCGCGTCATACTCGAGTTGGAGCGCCGGCTCTCTGTCTCTGATTCTCTCGCTCGGGTCTTACAGATGAACGCACGGCGCGCCGAGCGCCTTCGGCAAGCGATCCTGAAGCGGGCAATCGAAGGGAGGCTCGTTGCTCAAGATCCCCGTGAGTTATGCTCCCGCCTGGGGTTACTGAAGCGAGTCTCACAGGCCGAGCTGGGAGCAAACGTCGGGCACTTGGCGTCGCACACACACCTCGGGAGCAAGTGAATGCCTAACGGATCGGCAGCGATCGTTCAAAAGCTCTGGAACTACTGCAATATCCTCCGAGATGACGGCCTATCCTACGGCGACTACGTGGAGCAGTTGACGTATTTGCTCTTCCTCAAGATGGCCTACGAGCAGACGCAGCCGCCGTTTAGGCGACCGTCCATCATTCCAGCGGGCTACGACTGGGAAAGCCTCCTGGATGTGGAGGGCGACGCGCTGGAGATCCACTATCGGCACGTTCTGGAGAACCTCGGGCGCGAGAAGGGGATGCTAGGCGTCATCTTCCGCAAGGCACAGAACAGGATTCAGGACCCGGCGAAGCTGCGCCGGCTGATCGCCGATCTGATCGACCGCGAACAGTGGATGTCTCTCGACGCCGACGTCAAAGGCGATGCGTACGAGGGCTTGCTCCAGAAGAACGCCGAAGACGTGAAGGGTGGCGCTGGGCAGTACTTCACGCCAAGGGCTCTGATCCGGGCGATTGTCGATTGCATTAGGCCGCAGCCCAAACAGACGGTCATGGACCCCGCCTGCGGTACGGGCGGCTTTCTGCTGGCGGCATACGAGTACATCAGCAAAGGCAAGTTGGACAAAGACGAGAAACGACACCTGCGGACGAAGGCGCTGCATGGCGTGGAGATCGTCGATAATGCCGCCCGGCTGTGCGCGATGAACATGCTTCTGCATGGCGTGAGCGGTGACGTCTGCCCCATAACGGTCGAGGACAGCTTGGCGAAGAAGCCTTCGGAAAGCTACGACCTGGTGCTCACGAATCCGCCATTCGGAAAGAAGTCGAGCATGACGGTGGTCAACGAGGAAGGCGAAACCAGCCGGGAGTCGTTGACCGTCTATCGCGAGGATTTCTGGGCCTCGACCAGCAACAAGCAATTGAACTTCCTCCAACACGTCCGATCGCTTTTGAAGATCAACGGGCGGGCTGCGGTGGTGGTTCCCGATAACGTGCTGTTCGAGGGTGGCGCCGGCGAAATCGTTCGGAAGAATCTCCTCCATGAGTGCGACGTCCACACGCTTCTGCGGTTGCCAACCGGTGTGTTCTACGCGCAAGGCGTGAAGGCGAACGTTCTCTTCTTCGAGCGGAAGCCCGCCAGCGAGACGCCTTGGACGAAGACGCTCTGGATCTACGATTTGCGCACCAACCAGCACTTCACGCTGAAGACGAACCCGCTGAAGCGCGAGGACCTTGACGATTTTGTAGCCCGCTACAACCCGGCAAACCACTATAAGCGTAAAGAGACCGAGCGGTTCCGGCCGTTTGCGTACGATGCGCTCGTCAAACGGGACAAGTTGAGCCTGGACATCTTCTGGCTGAAGGACGACACGCTAGAGGATTCGGCATCCCTGCCGGAACCGGATGTACTCGCCGCGGAGATCGTCGAGGACCTGGAAGCTGCGCTCGCGGAGTTCGCCCAGATCGCGGCGGATCTGAAAGTGAAATAGCCGATGTCGGTCAGCTACATCCCCGAAAGCGTCAAGATTCGCCTATGGGGCAAGGCGGCGGGGCGCTGCGAATACGAGGGGTGCAACGTGCCGCTGTGGCTGGATAAGCTCACGCAAGCTGAGTTCAACGTCGCCTACATCGCACACATCATCGCCGACAGGTCGACCGGCCCGCGGGGTGACCCGGTTCTTTCGGAACAGCTTAAGAGCGATCTCTCGAATCTCATGCTGATGTGCGACACCCACCATCGTCGAATCGATCACGATGATGTGGCCGGCCACCCAGTCGAGCGGCTTCGAGCGATGAAGGATTCGCACGAGCAGCGCGTTGAGCTGGTCGGTGCCTTGGGACCGGAGAAGCGCAGCCACGTGATCCTTTACGGCGCGAACATCGGCCAACACAATGCGCCGCTCTCGTTGGCCAAAGCGGCGGACGCGATGCTTCCCGAATGGTATCCGGCAGAAGCCCGGCCAATCTCGCTTGGCATGTCCAACAGCGTGTTGCGGGATGCTGGTGAGCTCTACTGGGACGTCGAAGCCGGTCAGTTGAAGCAACTTTTCGAGCAGCAGGTCAAACCGCGGCTCGCGCAGGGAGACATCCATCAACTTTCCGTCTTCGGGCTGGCACCCCAGCCGTTATTGATGCTGTTGGGTTATCTTCTCTGCGACATCCCGGCGGCCGACGTATACCAACTTCACCGCGAGCCGCCAAACTGGCGCTGGCAGACTGATCCAGACGGCTTCGAGTATCGAGTCGAAGAGCCGGCCACCCTGGACGAGACGCCGGCACTGGTGTTTTCACTCAGCGCGACCATCGCCGATGAGCGCATCCACATGGTCCTGCCCGGCGCGGCCATCTGGAAGGTGATCGTTCCCGATCCGAACAACGACTTCTTGAAAGGCAGAGGGCAGGCCCAACGCTTCAGAGAGACGATTCGACGGCTGCTGAATCGGATCAAAGCTGCACACGGCGAGCAGGCGACGATCCATGTGTTTCCGGCAATGCCGGTTGCGCTGGCGGTTGAGTTCGGACGGGTTGTGATGCCTAAGGCGGACTTGCCGCTTCGGATTTACGACCAGAATCAAAAGCTGGGCGGATTCGTGCATGCTCTGGATCTGCCCGCGTAGGCGCCAAGTCTATGCTGCCGCTTCGATTTCTTGGACCGCACCATGTGAAATTCCGCCGCCGTACCATTCGCCAGTAGCGCGCCACATTTCGTAGAACGTCAACCAGACGCTGAGCCAAGGGATGACAGTGTCGGCCAGCTTCATGTCTGACCGCCACGCTTGTCGGCTCGGATAGAACAGGCACGGCTGAATATCACTGTAGCTGTGCGGAATCTTGCCTCCGGCTTCGAGTGGTGCGAGTTGGCCACCAGGCACGAAGGTTTTGGGCCAGGTTCCAGTCCGGTAGTGAACCTCAACCGCATAGCTGACGCACATAGGCATGGGCTGTAGGCGACCGCGACAGACAAGCAGGCCGCTCTCAATCTCGCAACGGAAGCCGGGGTACCGACTCCGGACCCAGGCCGCCTGTTCGTGAATGCCGAGAGTGTGAATTCTGCTCATCGCCCGAAGAAGTGATTGGGGCGCACGGGAACCGAGGCAATGCTCCCCGCGGTCGTTAGACCGCCAAACCCAGTGATCGCGAGCCGCTTAGAATCGCGCCTTTCGTTAAGCTCTTTCGCTTCGAGGCGAAGCGCCTCCTTTACCTCTGCGGCACCAAACAGGCCCCCGAGCCGGTTCGCCGACTTTTCAAGCCCCATCCGTTCTTCCGTCGCCGGCGGGTGCAACAACAACTTGATTTCGTTCCGGAAGTTCACGATGTACTGCTTGAATCGATCAAATCTGGCCTCATTCCACGTATCTGCGAAGTTCTCGCCGCTGTGAACGGGGTTTTCGATCCGGGGAACGCCATTTACAGCGGCCGACGCGGAGTGAATCTGGTCGAGGACTGCTTCGAGGGCACGGCTCAGAGAGCGTTGGCCACCATAAAAGTGGCCGGCGAGGGTTGTCAGAATCACGGAACGCGCAATATCGCGCCCCCCGTCGAAGAACAGGTCGCGATGCCGCTTCATCAGCTGCAGCACGCGTTGGAGCGGGAACTTGTACTCGGAGGGCACCGGAGATGGCAGTGGTTCAATCTTCTTCATTAGCATCCGTTCAGCCAACATATCCCGGAGCTGACACTTCTCAAGGAACCATGCGGCGAATCCCTTTGGGTTGCTGTGCACCCAGCGCTCGAGCTTGCAGTCGGGGACAATGATCGAGCCATTCCCAACCGAGTCGTTCGGACAGGCGGGAAGGATATCGAGATGGAAATCGCCTGCGTAGTCCAAACGCAGGCACCGCTTCAGTTCCTTCAGCATCTGATGGTAGGTCTCATGGCTCGCCAACCGATCCTCGACCCAGCCATAGACTTCCATGGGCGGTTGGTCGGCACACCAGTGAAGTTGGCAGACGAGGTCGAGGTCGTATTCCAGGCCGCGCCATGGGCGGACCGTTGTACCCAGGAGCATCGATCCTTGCGGATAGACTTCCGGGGCAAAAACCGCAAGCGAGCTTTCAGGTGCAGCGAGCCACTTGCCAACAGCCTGGTATTTCGACTCTGCGTCGCGGAACTGCGTTGGTGTCAGTTCGAGTGTGGTGCATAGCCTTTCCAGGTGACGGTCCAGCCACTGTTCTCGGGTCGAAACTGGTGCGAATTGAGGTTCTACAGCTAGCATATCTACGGCGTTCCCCTTAACCAATGATAACACGTATTCCAAATTCTGACAGATTATGTTATATTTCATGACGGAGGTGCTATGCCAAACCGATCCACGCATGTCCGAGTTGCTGTCCCATTGGGAGTTGGTCTTGCGGTGCATAAAGCCCGCTCGCAGAACGGCTTAGGGCTATTTCTGGAGGGTGCTGGCGGTGCGTTTGGCGGCATGGCTGGAGGTCTGCTGCCAGACCTTCTCGATCCGCCCAACTCCTCGTGGCATCGGTCAACTGCACATAGTGCGCTACCCGTGGCGATTGCCGGCGCCTTCTGGAACGCGAATCTCGACGCCTGGCAGATGCAGCTACGCCTCTTGGCGGACCACCATCATGGAGCGCGAAACCAAACGACGGACGCGCTCGCGGTTTGCTGGCACGCGTTTGTCGAGTGGGTGTTGCGGTTTCTGGCAGGTTCGTTGGCGGGGCTCGGTGCGGGCTACCTGTCTCACGTGGCCCTCGACCTTCAGACGCCGAGATGCGTCCCGTTGATAAGCTAAAGAGGTATCTATGTCAATCAGTCAGTCTGAGCTGGGCCAGCGCCTAAAACAAGCGAGGGAATCCTGCGGCATGACGCAAGACCAGGTCGCACAAGAAATGGGGATGGTGCGTGCGACCGTTGCCCAGATCGAGCTTGGACACCGCTCGGTCTCTGGTCTCGAACTGTCGCGGTTTTCGTATCTCTATGCCCGTGACATCCGGGAGTTCCTGGCTGACGAGTTCAATCAGGACAGCCTCATGGCCGTCCTCCTTCGGGCAGAGGACGAAGCCGGTGATGGTGTCCAGAAGGCCCTCCGGGATTGCGTTGCCCTGGGGCACCAACTGCGAGATCTGGAAAGTTTACTGGGGATTAACCGCACTACGGGCGGTGTGGCGGTTTACCCGTCTGTCTCCCTGAGTTCAAAATGGGACGCCATCCAAAGCGGTTCGCAAGCAGCTCAAGAAGAACGGCGCCGCCTCGGTCTCGGTGCCGCCCCGCTGGGTGACGTGTCGGCAGTGCTTGAGGCGCAGGGAATTCGAACCGGCCTCATCTCGATGCCATCGGGGATTTCTGGCCTGATGATCGGCCATCCAAGTGTTGGGTTGTTCGTCGTAGTAAACCGCGACCATCCTCCTGTCCGGCAAAGATTCTCATGGTGTCACGAGTATGCTCATATCCTACTGGACCGAGCCAAGTTGAGCCACGTGAGCCGGGAGTCTGACCGCGCGGATCTATTGGAAGTCCGAGCCAACGTGTTTGCCGCCTGTTTTCTGATGCCCGAGGAGGGTGTGCGCCAATTCGTCAGCACCCTTGGGAAAGGCAGCACCAGTCGGCTACATGCAGAAGTTTACGACGAGGCTGTTGCCGTACCAATCGACAGCCGGACGGCCGGAGGCAGCCAGGACCTCCAACTATACGATGCTGTAAAGCTTGCCCACCACTTCGGTGTAAGCGTTCTGTCTGCACTCTATCGCCTGCTCAATCTCCGCTTGGTGACCGACAAACAGTTCGAAGAGATGAAGCGCATGGATCAGGAGGGAGTCAGCCAACAGCTCGCCGGCGTCCTGGGCCTGCCACAGCTTTCCGCAGTTGATAACATCACGGAATTTCACCGCCGCAGTCTTGCTCTGGCGCTTGAAGCCTATCGCCGAGAGAAGATCAGCCGTCGCAAGCTGATCGAGGTTTCAGAGAAGCTTGGCGTCAGGGCGGACGAGATTGAGCGTGTCGTGGCGAACCTCGGCCTTGCCCCCGAAGAGGAGGCCGGAGTTCTTCTCCCGTCATTATAGTGAGCGCTGTCGATCCTGTTTTCATCATCGTTGCGGATACAAGCATCCTGATCAACTTGACCCACACCGGACACGTGTGCCTGTTGGGCAAACTCCCTGGCTTCAGGTTCGTTGTGCCGGACGAAGTGATTGCAGAGATCAGTCGACCCGAGCAGGCTGTCCTGATCGAAGAGGCGCTGCGCAGCGGTGTCATCCAAAGGGAGTCGATCGCCAGCCCAGATGAACTGGCCGTGTTTGCTGATCTTACTCAGGTACTCGGCCCCGGTGAGTCTGCGTGCCTTGCCCTTGCTGAAACCCGTGGATGGCTGGTCGCATGCGACGAGAAGCGTGTCTTTCTCAGAGAAGCCAAGGAGCGGATTGGCTTGAACCGTCTCGTCAATACGCCGGGCATCTACGTTCTGTGCATTCGCGCTGGCTTGGTGACAGTCGAGGAGGCCGACCAGGCCAAAGCCACCCTTGAGAGCCACCGCTACCGGATGGCGTTCGATTCGTTCCGGAGTCTCGTCTAGCAGCGTCCAATCCCAT
Source organism: uncultured Solibacteraceae bacterium (assembly GCA_964520085.1). Taxonomy (GTDB): domain Bacteria; phylum Acidobacteriota; class Terriglobia; order Bryobacterales; family Bryobacteraceae; genus Bog-375. The sequence goes on from CAZFOP010000043.1 coordinate 12,034, forward strand.
TCCGAGTTTGCGGCTGGTCTCCCGGGCAACTGCCCTGGGCTTCTGGATGAATCATCGCAACACGAAAAATGGCCGCAGTCGGCTTCTAATGAGGGCTTCTTGGACCGGCCCGAAGTACCGGCTGTCAAAGCTGCGCGGATGGTAATCGGAGACCACCCAAACCGTGCCCGGCTGAACGGCGTACGTCCCGAGCGGCCATGGCGCTAGCGGCCTGCCCGCCGTGTCCTTGAGCAGCGGAGCGGAATTCAGGATGGTCTTCCCGTTAACCGAAACCCCTCTTTCAGAAACGTCCACCGAATCACCTGCTCGCGCCACGACAGGTTTCATCAGAGGCGAGCCGCCGTCTGGGCACGTGCCGGCTTGGCGGTAGCCACGTGCGTTCGCAAGCGAGGCGAACGGTTCAGCGGGACAAAACTCGACAAGCGCTGCGTCGGGGCTGGACGTCACCTGGTACAAGCCGACCGGCAGCGAGGGCGAAGAGTTGACGCGAATACCCAGGGTCCTGGCTCCCGCGAACAGGATGCCCGCGGCCAGCGCCGAGAGCGCTGTCGCGCGCCGCGTCGTGGACCAATCATACCGGCCAAGTTGCATCGCGCGCCTCTCCTTCCTGGGGTTCCACCATCTCTGGTGGCGCCTTATCTGCTGTGGTTGGTGCTCCAGCCGCCACAGGCCGTTCAATGCGGGGCGACTCAACCAAGTGGCAACTCCGGACGACGACTTCGTGCACCGTGCGCGTACTTCCGTCCTTTGGTGTGAACTTGCGCTGCTGCAGCGTGCCCTCGACCCACAGATTCTCGCCTTGCTCGAACGTAAGCGCGACGTCCGCGAGGTCGTCGTAGAAAGTCAGGCTGTGCCAGTTCGTGTGAGACTGCGCTTGGCCCTCGTGGTCGCGATAGCGGTAACTCTCACCCATTCGGGCATTGGCGACCTTGGTGCCAGACGGCAGGTACCGCAACTCAGGTTTTGCCGCTAAATGTCCGGCAAGCTCGATTCGGTTTTTCTGCATTCTTCAGGCCTCCTTGTGCCGTCTCGTTTCTTCGAGGTAGCCCCGTTCCGTCGGTGACAGGTCGGATTCATCCGGCGCCGCGACTTCCGGCTTGCTGATGGTGTGGGCAGTCCTGTCGGCCGCGCATTGCGGCACGACTTTGCCTTTCTCTACGGCGAAGAATTCGGTGGGCGGCGCGAGCTCGGCGCGCTTCGCAAGGACCGGGTCTGCGAAATAGAGCATCTGCGTGCCGAGGATCGGAAAGTGCCCGGCAACGAAGATCAGCATGAGGCCGGGTTCGACGATCTTTTCCGAAACGCCGTCGCGCGCTTTGCGCGGTGGCTTGATGCGCATGATTTCGTCAGGCGTCATGAGGGGGCGCTCGATGTGGTCCACGCTGGCGTTCACATGGCCCATCACCGGCGAGAAGCGTGAACCGGAGAAGTTGTAGCTAGCCTTCTGGACCGTCTTCGTGCCGGTCATTTTGGACAGCAGTTCGGCGGTCTCGAACTGGTTCGGTGCGAACGCGATGCGGATGTGGCAGTTGGAAACGATGCTCTCGTTCTGGCCATAGGCATCCACAATCTGGCGGATGTCCTGCGTGATGAGGTACGCCTTGAGCCCGTACCCGGCCATGTAGGAAAGCGCGTCGGCGAAAACCTCCATCCGATTGAGGCTGGGGAATTCGTCGATCAGCAGTAGCAACCGATGGCGGTTCCGCTTCTGTTCGGCCCCATCGAACGCCATGCGTTCGCTTAGGCGATTCACAACCATGGTGAACATTAGCCGGATCAGAGGACGAAGGCGGATCTTGTCGGACGGTGGCACGACCAGGTACAGCGACGCTGGCTGGTCGTGATTGACCAAGTTGTCAATCGTGAAATCGCTGGCCGAGGTGTTGCTGGCAACGACCGGGTCGCTGTATAGCGTGAGCGCCGTTTTGGCGGTCGAGAGGACGCCGCCGAAATCGCGGTCTTCCTTGTCGAGCATCTCCTGGACCTTTTCGCGGACAGTTGGATGCGTCGCGGTCCGGTCACCGTTGGGCATTCGCCAGCCGTATTTGTACTCGGGGTCGTGCGGGTAGTTGAGGAGTTCACCTTCCAGCGTCTCCCGAAAGCTGGAGCCCGGCCGCGTGAAGGCATTGGCCAGGTCGGAAAGACAGGCGACGCGTCCCTCAGCGGCAGCGGCATAGCAGGCGTGCAGAATCATGCCCGTTGTGATGGATACGGCCGCATCCTGCCAGTACCGCTCTTGTGGACTGTCTTCGCCGGTGCGCACTATCATGTTGGCAACGTTTTGCGCGTCGGCCACATCGCGCTTGGTGAACAGGCGGACTTCGGAAAGAGGATTGAAGCGCGAGGAGCCGCCCTCCTCAACCGGAGAGAACTTGAAACAGAGATG
>CAZFOP010000044.1:0-13860 GCA_964520085.1 uncultured Solibacteraceae bacterium
CCGGCAGGTTGCCGACCGGCGTGACTTGGCTGGTCGAATCGAAGATCAGCAGGCGGCCCAGTTTCGGGTGATCGATCACGCTCGGCAGCTTCGTCTCCGGGGAAACGCGCACGGCGACGATGGCGTGGTTGAACTGATAGGGGGAGGGCCACTCGGGCCGCACGTACTGCCGGTCGCGGGCATAAATCGCCACCGCGTACGAATCGATACCGGCCGCCTTGAGCAGTGCGCGCATGAGCGTGGCCTTATCCTTGCAGTCCCCGTAGTGGCGGGCGAGCACCTGATCGGCCGCGTGCGGCTGATAGCCGCCGCCGCGCGCGAGATTGATCTCGACGGCCACATAGTTGGTCTTCTGGACGAAGGCGGCGATGGCGCGTATCTTGTCCAACTCGGTCGCCGCACCGGCCGTCAGTTCGGCGCTCTTGGCGCGAATCGCATCGGTCACGCTGGCGGGCGGATCGTAAAGAGCCGCCGACCATGCGGACACGTCGCTCCATTTCTTCGCCGGCCGCGCCGCGGGCGTCGCAGGATCTTCCGGATAGTAGTTGACGCCCAGACGGGGCGCCAGCGTGTAAATCGCCGGACTGTGCGCCTCGGGTTCGATCCAGGGCAGATTGCGCAGTTCCCAGGTGTAAGTCGTACCGCTGACTTGCGGCTGCAAGGCCTCGTGATTGAAGAGTGACGCGATGGCCACCCATCCGGGCGGAAGCGTCAAAGTGTAGCTGGAAACCAGCACCGGATCCGTGTCTTGAAAACTGTGTTCATCGGCGGGGAACGGGGTCTTCTCCTCATCCAGGATCTCCCAGGCGAAAACCGTGCCCGGGGTCAGGTCGCCGCCTGGCTCGATGGTCTTGACGCGCTCCTCGTCGTACTCGTCAATACTCGATAGCGAATGATCGACGATCGAGTTCTTGCCGAACGTGGTGGGTTTGCCAGAAGGCGGCAGCAGCCACGCCTGAAACTCGCGCACCTTGCCCGCCTTCGGGTTGTAGAAGCACTCGGCGCGGGGAACGTCGCGCGTGTGCTGCAACATCTTCACCGCGACGCGTTCGTGCGTGATCTGCCGTCCGTCCGTCTGGATTGTGAGCGTCTCGTCGTCGAGCAGCGTGACGGATGCGACCTTGGCCGGATAGACGGGCGTCTGCTGCGCGGCAGCGTCGCGCACCCATGCCGGCACGTCGTCGCCGGCCATCAGGGCGGCGGCAAAAAGAATCGGAAGAATCGCTTTCATTCGGCGGCCTTCGGCGCTTCGACCTGGCGGAGCGAAAAGGTAACTTCGTCCCGGCGGTGAATTTCGTCGAAAACCTTCTTCACCGGTGGATATGAGGTGCGCGCAAACGAAATGAAAGCGTCTTTGCCGAACGTGAATTCGCGGGCGCAGATCAATTCATCGCCGCGCTTCGAGATGGCAAGCTTATAGCCGCCGGGTTGGCCGAAGTCGAGACTGCCGGGGCTCTCGGCATTCTCCAACTGGAGCCCGGCGGGGAGATGAATGGTCACGCTGTCGGTGTCCTGCCATGCGAACGGGAAGACCACATCGTATTGGCGGTCGGCGGCGGAAAACAGGGGCGCTTCGCCGCGCTCGAAGAAAAGGGGTTGGAAGAGAATCCGCTTGCCGGTTCGGCCCGCGTAGCCGGGAATCTTAATGTGATAGCTCAAGCGCAGGGGCTGGTCCGCGTTATCGGCATTCTCGAGATGTAGCGCGGTAACCTCCGCCTGCGGGTATTGCTTCATGATCTCGTCCTTGGTGCTTTCCTGCTGGCGCTCCGCGGACTCGCCGTCCAGCCGGCCGCGGCGCTGTTCGGCTGCGTGGCCGGTCCACGTCTCGCTCACGTCTCCCTCGATAGTTCCGTCTTCGGCCAGGGCCAGCTTCGCCGTTTTGGCGGAAAGCGAATCGGCCGGCGCCGACATCGGGGCGAGCATGAATTCGGGCTTTTTCGAATCGGTGACGAGGGCGGCCATGCCTTCCTCGCGCCAGGACAGCATCCCGGGCGGCAGCAGACGGGTGCTCACGTCGTAGATCTTCCATTTGCCGCCGATCGAAACCGCCATGTCCACGCTACGCAGAAACAGCTTCTCCATCAGCCGCTTGTCGAAGATCACATCGTCGCGATTGGCTATCCTGACTGGCCGGGCGTCCAGGCCAACGCTCATGGCGAGCGCGGCAAACAGCATATTCAGCTCGTCGGGCGTCCCAATGCCGCTCTTGAATACTTCCGCGGAAGTGCGGTAGTGGTCCTTGGGCATTTTCTTGAGGATCGCCGCGCGTTCCTCGTCGTTGACCTGGCGGCTCCAAATATTGCGCACATGGGCGTGAATCCAGCGAATCAGCGCAACGGTCTTTTCGTTGTCGTCCTTGGCGCTTGCGACCACTTCCGTGGCTGTCTGCTTCAACTCGCCGCCCGTTTTCAAGGCCGCTTTGAGTTCGGCATACTCTTTCTTGGCCACGTCAGCCCAGTACTTATCCGGGTCTTTGCGATTGTCGCCGTCGTCGTAAAACACCAGCACCCAGGGACGCACGTTCGCCTGGCTCGGCATCATCGGTTCTTCCCGAAAAGCGGGGATGTTTTCGAGCGTGGTCGAGTTAAACCCGTCGTTCTCCACCTTCAGCGGCGTCGGCTTACAGCTGAACGGGCGCAGGGACATCGTGGCGTTCGTATATTCGTTGGAAACCGGCCGCACGAAATACGTGGCGCGCTGGACGGGGAAATCGTCCTGAAACTGCAAACGCAGGTACATGATGTCCCCGCCCTCGTGAATCTCCCGCCAGCGGTACTCGATGATGGAACCGACCTCGACGCCCGGCATGGCGAAGGACTTCGCCATCCTCTTCACGCCGCCGAGCTTCACCGTCACACGGTCGTGAATGGCGTCCTTGCTAAGTTCGAGGATCGTGCCGTCCGGCTTGATGGTCCGGCCGGAGACTCCGGCGACAGTCGTGTCCTTGTCATAGGGAATATCGAAATTCGCCGCCTTGTCCTTGCCCTCCTGCGTGAATACCTTCAGCCGGATGTAGTGGACGGAGATCCGGTGGAACGCGCCGGACCAATCGTCGGCGACATGGACGCGCGTGAAGAGCGCCTCGATGCCGGCGTTCTTGTCCACGACGGGAGCCTTCATCTGCATCTCCGCTTCGGTGATGGGAAGCCACTGATTGTCGGCGTTCACGATGGGTGTGGCGGCAAACGCACCGCCGGCCAGCGCCAACAGCACGAGCGGGAGCGCCGCTTTGCGGCGAAACGGCCATGTCGTAGTACGCATGATTCCTCTTTTCCAAGTAAGAATCTCCGGCAGGCGCTTCCCGTCCGCCGGCACATGCCCCGGATCAATCGGTAAGATCGCGAAACGGTCAGACTAGCACGGAGCGCATCCTGGCAGGCTTCCGGAAAAGTATTCGCGGCTTGTGCCGGATGAGAATAGAGCGCGCCCGCTATATGTCTGGCATCGAATATCCAAGCCGGCACTGCGGTTACAATCACATTGATGCACCGCGCAAAACCAGCTTCGCCGCCGCCGCCGTGGCGCGCGCATTCCTGCGCGCAGCGTCGAGAGTCGTCTCGATGTTTCCTCACGCTGGTGCGAACGCTCGCAGTCATCCTGCTGCTGGCGCCTCTGGCCTTCGCGCAGAAAAAGCCGATTACACTCGAAACGCTCAGCCAGGCCGCGCGGATCGGCCGTGGCGCTCCGGCGCCGGAACTGTGGATGCCGGATGGCAAGAGCTTCCTGGCGCGCCAGAACAATCGCCTCTCTCTGTACGATTGCGCCACTGGTCAAAGCAGGACGGTGCTGGCACTCGATCCGCTCGACGCCGCGGCGATGGCGCCGCCCGCCGACAACGGAGCGACGGATTGGATCAACCGTCGCGCTGGCGTGAGCCCTATGCAGCTTTCCGCTGACGGCAAGGAATTGCTCTACACGACCCGCGGCGACATTTTTCTCATTCACCTCGACTCGGGAAAGTGGGACCAGATCACGAAGACGCCGGTGGCCGAGAAGGACGCGCGCCTCGCGCCCGACGGCAGGACAATCGGTTTCCGCCGCGGTTCGGATCTGTACGCCGTTGACGTTGCCAGTAAAACCGAAACGCGGCTCACCCGCGACGGGTCCGACACCCTGCGCAACGGCGGCCTCGACTGGGTCTACCCGGAAGAGCTCGATCTGAACACGGCCTTCTGGTGGTCGCCCGATTCGAAATCGATCGCCTATTTGCAGTTCGATACACATTCCGAACCGCTTTACCCGCACGAGGACCTGTTGCGATTGCGCGCCGTCTACGAACCGCAGCGCTACCCGCAGGCTGGCGATAACAACGCAACCATCCGCCTGGGCGTGATTTCCGCCGCCGGCGGCCCCACGCGTTGGTATGACGTCGGAGACTCGCGCCAGTCTTTCCTGATCGCCCGCGCCGGCTGGATGCCGGGTTCCCGCGCACTCTACGTGCTGCGCTTCAACCGCGTGCAGAATCGCGACGAGCTGTTTTCGGTTGACATCGACTCTGGCGCGCGCGCCACCATCTTTGACGAATCCGACCCTTATTGGATCAACCTGGAAGGCGATATCCGCTTCCTCGACGATGGCCGGCAGTTTCTCTGGACCAGCCAGCGGACGCCAGGCGGCTACCGTTATCTTTTCCTCTATTCGAACGACGGCAAACAGTCGCTACAGCTCACCAGCGGCGCGTGGGAAGTCTCTGGCATCGCTGCCGTGGATGAAGCCGCCGGCCGCGTTTTCTACACCTCCGACGAGCCAAGCCGCTTCGAGCAGCACCTGTACTCCATCGGCCTCGACGGCCGCGACAAGCGCCGCCTCACCCAGGAACCCGGCAGCCATTCCATTTCGATGGGGCCCGGCGGACGCTACTACGTGGACGCGTGGTCGAGCCTCAGCGAGCCGCCGCGCAGCGTGCTCCATGCGGGCGACGGACGGGAGATCGGCATCTATCGCGAGCAGGATCGCAGCGCCCTCGACGAGTATGTCGTCCTGCCCTCCCAGCTCGAATCGTTCACCACGCCCGATGGCGTGGCGCTGTACGGGCGGCTCGTCAAACCGGCCGGCTACAAACGGCGCAAGCGGTATCCGGTGATTGTCAGTGTCTATGGCGGGCCCGGCGTCGCCCTGCCGATACACAATGCATGGCCCGGAATCGACATCGAACAGGTGCTGGCGCAGAAGGGCTACGTCGTCTGGCAGTGCGAGAACCGCGGTGGGGAAGGGCGCGGCCACGACTTTGAGACCGCCATCTATCATCGGCTCGGCGTCACTGAACTGGCCGACCAGGTCGCCGGCGTGCGCCACCTGATCGCCATGGGAATCGCCGACCCGAAGCGCATCGGCATTCACGGCTGGAGTTACGGCGGCTTCATGACCGTCAACGCGCTGCTCAACGCGCCGGATGTGTTCCAGGCTGGTTTCGCCGGCGCGCCCGTCACCAATTGGATGAACTACGACACCATCTACACCGAGCGCTACATGGGACTTCCAAAAGACAATCCGGATGGCTATCGCGATACGGCGTTGCCGCCGAAAGCCAGGAACCTCAAGGGCCGGCTGATGCTGGTGCACAACTTTGAGGATGACAACGTACTGTTCCAGAACTCCATTCAGCTCGCGAGTGCGCTCGAACTGGCCGGCAAGCAGTTCGAATACATGCTCTATCCGCGCAAGGCGCACGATGTCAGCGGCACCGCCGTGCAACATCTGAACCAGATGATGGTGGACTTTTTCGAGCGGAGCTTGCGGTAGGGAGAAGGGAAACGCACTGCGAAGTTTCTTCGTAACCTGAATGTATGAAGCCTTTGCTGTTCCTGCTGCTGCTTGGCGGCGCCGTGCGGGCCCAACCCGTATCGCTTGGGCTGAAAGCCGGGGTGCCATTGACGGACTCCGTGAACACGGTGCAGGGCGACACCACCGCCGCCACCGGCCGGTACCTGATCGGCCCGGAAGTGGAAGTGCGGCTGCCGCTCGGCCTGAGCGTCGAATTCGACGCGCTCTACCGCCATTTCAGCTACACCAACTATGAGGCGCTCACCGGGAGCTCCATCACCACCGTCGGGTCCTCGGGTAATTGGGAGTTTCCGATAGTTGCCAAGTATCGGTTTCGTACCAAGATCGTCCGGCCGTATGTGGAAGCGGGCGTGGCCTGGGACACTCTGTCGGGCTTGAAGAACACCTCCATCGCGACGCCTTGCAGCCTCCTCGGAGGGTGCGAAAACACGGATTACCCGCCCACGCCATATAGCCAGAGAACCGCAGGCGTGCTGATTGGCGGCGGCGTCGATATCCACGCTTTCGTCATACACCTAGCTCCCGAATTCCGCTTCACCCGTTGGGCACATCAGTACTTCAACCTGTCCGGCGATCTGCACAGCGGCCAGAACCAGGTCGAGTTTCTGGTTGGGTTCACTTTTTGATGAGGATTGCCGTCGGATCGCGGCGTCGTTGTTTCTCGATCGCCGCTCAGTTCATCGGTCGAAGCCGCGCGCAGTGACACTCCCACGACGATGCCGAAACGCACGGCGCGGTTTCTGCGTAAGCTGTATGTATGAAATCTTTGTTCTTACTGCTGCTGGTTGGCGGGTCCGCGCTGGCTCAGCCGTTTTCGGCCGGGATCAAAGCCGGGCTGCCATTGACTGATTTCCTGAGCGAGGCACAGGGCGACTCCACCACCAAGACCGACCATTACCTGATCGGCCCGGACGTGGAACTGCGGCTGCCGCTCGGCTTGAGCGTCGAATTTGACGCGTTGTATCGTCATTTCAGCTACACCAACCTGTTGGGTTCAGCCGTGGCCGGCGTCAGCAGCGTTGGATCATCGGGCAACTGGGAGTTTCCGCTGGTCGCCAAGTACAAGTTTCCGAGCAAGATCGTCCGCCCGTACGTGGAAGCCGGCGTAGCTTGGGACACGCTGATGGGGTTGAAAAACACGGTGAGCGAGGTGTGCCCCTCCAACGTTTGTAGTGCGGTGACGATAGCCCCACCTGCGGCCACCAGCCAGACGACCATGGGCGTGGTGTTGGGCGGCGGCGTCGATATCCACGTGCTCGTCCTTCACATGGCTCCCGAAATCCGCTTCACACGCTGGGCCAAAGAGTATTTCGACCTTTCGGGCGTCCTCAATAGCAGCAAGAACCAGGCCGAGGTTCTGGTCGGGTTCACGTTTTAGAAGAGCTTCGGGGGGCGCGCCCGCCGCACGCTATCATTGTTAAGGAATGCCCGAAATTGGTGGGGCAGGCTCCAGCCTGCCAACTCAAATCCTCGACGGAAATCGCGTCCGCGACGAGATCAAAGCCGAGCTGAAACCTCGCATCGCCACCCTGGCCGCCCAGGGCCGCGCCCCCGGCCTAGCCGTAGTGCTGGTGGGAAGCAACCCTGCCTCGGAAATCTACGTCCGCAACAAGGTCAAGACCTGCGAAGACTTGGGGATTCGCTCGGAGACTTTGCGGCCGCCGGAGAGCGTGACCACGGCCGAGTTGCTGGCCATCATCGACACACTGAATGGGCGGGACGACCTGGACGGAATCCTGGTACAACTACCGTTGCCGCCGCAGGTGGATACCAAGCGCGTGCTGCTGGCGGTCGCGCCCGCGAAAGATGTGGATGGTTTCCATCCGGTCAACGTGGGCAATCTGGTGGCAGCGCTGCCGGGGCCGCGGCCATGCACGCCGGCCGGCATCATGGAGTTACTGAAGCGCTACCGTATTCCGGTGGCAGGCAAGCGCGCCGTTGTGGTGGGCCGCAGCGACATCGTGGGCAAGCCGGTAGCACTGTTGCTGCTGCATGAACACGCCACCGTTACGATCTGCCATTCGAAGACGGCGGACCTGCCCGGCGTATGCCGCGAGGGCGATATTCTGGTGGCGGCGCTGGGCCGGCCGGCGATGATTACAGGCGATTTCATACGGCCCGGCGCGGTCGTGATCGATGTCGGCACCACGCGCGTGACGGATCGCGAAGTTGCCGCTCGCGTTTTCCGCAATGCCCCGGACAAGCTGGCCGCTTTCGACAAACGCGGCTTTGTACTGATGGGCGACGTGGACCCGATGGACGTGGTCGAAAAAGCCTCCGCTTACACGCCGGTGCCCGGAGGCGTGGGCCCGCTGACGATTGCCATGCTGATGGCGAACACGGTCGCCGCTGCCGAACGCCGGGCCGGGCTATGTTGAAAGTCGGGCTGACCGGCGGGCTGGCGAGCGGGAAATCGTTCGTCGGGGACGCGCTGGCAAGCTACGGGTGTCTGGTGATCCAGGCCGACGAGTTGGGGCACCAGGCGCTCGCCGCCGGCGGCGAAGCGCGTGACGCGGTGATCGGTGAATTCGGCGCCGCAATCGTTGGCGACGACGGTGAGATCGATCGGCGCCGTTTGGCTGAACTCGTGTTCGACCAGCCCGAAAAACTGACGCGACTCAACACGCTGGTGCATCCGCCCGTGGTGCACCGCGAGGAGGAACTCGCCGCCGAATTCGCCCGTCGGAAACCGGACGGCATCTTCGTCGTCGAGGCCGCGATCCTGATCGAAACCGGCAGCTACCACCGGTTTGACCGCTTGATTCTGGTCGTCTGCAACGAGGAGCAGCAGGTGGAACGCGCCATGCGCCGCGAGGGCGCGGTGGAGACGGCAGTGCGCGCGCGCCTCAGCCGCCAGATGCCGATCGAGGAAAAGCGCAAGTTCGCCGATTTCGTCATCGACACATCGGGGACCAAGGAAAACACGTTGCGGCAAACCGAGGCCGTCTACACGGCGTTACGGAGAATTTGAATTATGAAACTGATGCGACCGTTGATTTGGGCCGCCGTGCTGGTGGCCTGCTTCCTGACCATAACCTCCGCCGGGCACTGGAGGCTCGCCCAGATCCTGCCGCAGCTTTCTTCGAGTGGCCACATTTGGGAAGCGCCGGTATCGGCCGCCTCGGCGTATTCCTCCGACGAGCAGAACAATATCGAAATCTACAAATCCGCGCGCGAGGCCACCGTCAACATCACCTCCCGCGTCTATCGCCAGGACTGGTTCTTCCAGCTTTATCCGGAAGAGGGCACAGGCTCCGGTTTCATCGTCAACTCGGACGGGACCATTCTCACCAATAACCACGTGGTGCGCGGCAGTTCGCGGCTCACGGTGAAGCTATCCGACATGAAATCGTACCCGGCGAAAGTGCTCGGCACGGACGCGGGAAACGACCTGGCGTTGATTAGGATCGATGCCGGCCGCAAACTTCCCACGGTGCGGCTAGGCGATTCCGACGCGCTGGTGGTGGGGCAGAAGGTGCTGGCCATCGGCAATCCGTTCGGCTTGGAAGGCACGCTTACCACCGGTATCGTCAGCTCGCTCAACCGCAGCCTGCAAACCGAAGAGAGTCACAAGCTGGAGGGTATGATCCAGACCGACGCCGCCATCAATCCGGGCAACAGCGGCGGGCCGCTGCTCGATTCGCACGGCAGCGTGATCGGCATTAACACGGCGATTTACGGTCAGGGCAATATCGGCATCGGCTTCGCCATGCCCGTCAACCGCGCCAAGGAAATGCTGGATGAGTTCCAGGCGCGCGGTCACATTTCGCAACCCACGCTGGGAATTACCACGGTGTGGATTTCTGGCGACTTAGCCGAAGCGCTCGAGCTGCCGACCAAGGGCGGCTTGTTGATCCAGCGCATCGAGCGCGGCTCGCCGGCCGACGAAGCCGGTTTGCGCGGACCCCGGCAGGTGGTGGTGGTGGGCAACTATCAGCTCGGCGTCGGCGGCGATTTGATCGTGGAGGTGGAAGGCCAGCCTGTCGAGGGCAACGACTCCCTGGTGCATGTGATGAAACGCAAGCGCGGCGGGGACATCTTGAGCCTCACCGTCTATCGCGGCGGCCGCAAAGAGAAAGTGCAGGTACGCCTCGGCGAAGCGCCGCAACAGTTTTAGTCGAGCAGCGAAAAGCGGCTTGATCTTGCCGGCACGCCGCGGGCGGCTACCTGGCTGAGGCTCTGGCGCCTCGATCGAAGCGAAGCGGAATGCAACGATGCACCGGGCCGCGGAGTCGGCAACGAATGGCATCGCTTTGCCTCGCCCCGGCGCGAACGCGAGTGGCGATTCTGTAAAACGCCCGTTTTCCGGTTATCGGCGCCTCGGCGATGATAGAATAGTGACAGCAGTTCCCGCGTCCCTGCTCTGGGAGGCTCCCCTTGCGTTTCATCTCCGTATTCGTTCTTGCTTCGATCGTAGCTATCGCTGCGGATGCGCGATTGGCGAAGGTGCCTTACTCGCTGCCGCTGTCGTTTGAATCGCATGGCGGAACTTACGTTTCGAGCGGCGAGGGTTATGTGTTGAGCTTGTCACCGGGCGGGGCGACGCTGGCCTTGCGCGGCGGAACTGTGCGGATGCGGATGGTGGGGAGTAACCCGGCGGTGCGGATGGAAGCGGCTGAGCCTCTGCCGGGACATGTCACTTACCTCGACGGGAATGGCGACGGCGAAACGTTTCGCACCTACGGGCAGGTGATTGGCCATTCGGTTTACCCAGGAATCGATTTAGTGTTCCACGGCAATCAGGACCGGCTGGAATACGATTTTCGAGTGGCCGCCGGCAGCGTCGCCGGCAGGATCGCGCTCGAATTCGATGGCGCCACTCGGATGGAGATCGACGCGAGTGGCGGCCTGGTGCTGCACGCGGGCGAAGCGGAGATTCGCCAGCCGAAGCCGGTGGCATACCAAATCGTGGACGGCCGCAGGCGCGAGGTCGCCGTCCGCTACGCGCTCGACCGCGCGGGACACGTGCGGTTTCGCCTGGGTCCGCACGATTCGCTTCGGGAGTTGGCGATCGATCCGGTGATCGATTTCGATAACCAGTTCGGGCCAGTCGGATCGGCTGCCAAAGCGGTGGCAATGGACGCGCAGGGCAACGTCTATGTCGTGGTGCAAGACTTTGCCAATCCGGTTGGAGGACAGCCGCCCGATATCTTAGTCAATAAGTGGAACGCGGCGGGCAACCAATTGATTTACTCGATAAGTTTCGGCGGGAGCGGCACGGACTATGTTACGGGTCTGGCGGTGGATTCGAGCGGCAGCGCTTACGCGGTTGGTTCGACGACGTGGCCCGAGTTTCCAGTAACTGCCAACGCGTTTCAGAAGAATCTGATCGGGAATCAAAACACGTTCATAGCCAAGGTGAGCGCGGATGGAACACACCTGGTCTATGCGACTCTGCTGGGCGGCGGGCAGGAGCGAGGCGGCAGCATCGCGGTCGATGCAAGCGGCGCGGCTTATGTGACGGGCACTACGGGCGGTAACTTCCCTGTGACGGCCCGCGCGTTTCAAACCACTCCTGGTGCGACCTGCACGGCGACGTGGTCCTATGTCAATTTTCCGCTGACGGGTGACGCGTTTGTCGCGAAGATCAGCCCCGATGGCGGATCACTCGAGTACGCATCTTACCTGGGTGGCAGTTGCGGCGACTACGGAAACGCCATTGCGGCCAACGCCGACGGCACGGCCTGGGTGGTGGGCCAGACTTCCTCGGCGGATTTCCCGGTAACCGCGGACGCTATCGAGAAGACCTACGGCGGCGGATTCGCCAGTGGATTTCTGGCCCGCGTTTCGCCTGCCGGCGACAGCTTGGAATACTCGACGTTTCTGGGCGGAGGCTATTACGCTACGGTCAACGCTATCGCTCTCGACTCGGCAGGCAATCTCTATCTCACCGGCCAAAGTGATGGTTTCTCGCAGCCTGCGTCGGCGGGCGCTTACCAGCCGAAGCCTATCGGATCGTGCTACTTCATGAGCTTTGGACCGCCCGAATACACTCCCGATGGCAATGCGTTCGTGCTGAGGCTCAATCCAGCCGGCACGGCGGTTACCGGCCTCACTTACCTGGGGAGTGCTTGTTTCTCATCCGGCGCGGCGATTGCCGTGGACAGCGCGGGTGCGCCGTGGATCGTGGGCTTTGGGTACAACACCTTTCCGATGGCCAGCCCAGTGGAACTGCAAGTCTACGGCGGATACGTCTCGAAGTTCAGTCCCGACCTGTCCCACCTTCTGTTTTCGACCAGCTTCGACACGGTCAACGGCGTGGCTGTCGATGCGAGCGGCATGGCTTACGTGGCGGGCGCCGTAAGCAACGGCAACACTGCGTTGTTGTTGGCCTATGTCGCCGAAATCGATCCCGCTGCGGTAGCCGTTTCGCTCGACAACGTGCTCAGCGCCAGTCCGTTTTTTCCCGGCCCGAACGGAGTAGGGCAGCCACCGGCCGAGGCGCTGGCGCCGGGGAAAGTGATTCGCGTGGTGGGGCGGAACATCGGCCCAGCCGTGCAAACGCCCGGGTCGATCGACGGCGGTGTTCTGGCGACTAACGTGGCGGGCGTGCAAGTTACTTTCGATGGCGTCGCGGCGCCGCTTCTCTATGAGAGTTCGACCGAGATTGGTTGCATCGTGCCATACGCCATTGCGGGCCGCTCGACTACGACCATGCAGGTGACTTACAACGGCGTCAAATCGAATGCGGTGCCGGTACCGCTCGCGGCAACGGCTCCCGAAGTGTTGGGAGTTTTCAATACCGACTTCACGCCGAACTCGGCGACCAACCCGGCGCAGGCCGGCTCGGTCGTGGCGATTTACGTGACCGGAGCCGGGCAGACCGTGCCCGCCAGCGTGGACGGCGAGATCTATACCAACCCGCTGCCGTTGCCGGCGGAGACAATCGCCGTTGCAGGAGACGGCGGCTCTGTGGCAAGCTATGTCCCCGTGGTTGCGTTTGCAGCCGCGGCGTACGGGCTGGCGGATGGCATTCTGCAAGTGAATTTCCCGCTGCCCGCGCAAGTGGCGCAACTCGAGAACGGATTCACTCTCTCGACGGGGACAGCTTCGAATGTCTTCATCGTGTACGTGCAGTGAGTGGCGGGCGCGAAGGAAGTGTGACAGCACGATGACAGGAGAAGCAGGTGACCGCCTTCTGTCGTCTGTTGCTCCGGCCGCGGCAGGTCACAAATGATATCGGCCCGCCCACCTGATTCCCGCTAACCCGCATTTCTCGCCGTCCGGCCTGCCGGCGTGGCGCGGGCTGCCAAGCCCGCTGTTTCGAGAGTCGTCTCGACATTTCTTGACACACGTTCCACTTTGTCAGTCCCCGGATTGCCGCCGCAAATGGCGACATTGCTGGCAAAACTGCCCGCGACACGCTCCGGGGTCGGGAGGTTGTGACAAATGCGGCTTGGTACCCCTTTGTTTATGCCGCTCTGCATAGTAGCCCCCGGCATGTGCTACAATACAAGTAACTCAACACATCTAGGGGCTCGCCACGGATTTACCCCGGCGCCTAACCGGCTCGGGGCGGTAACTTCGTCAGGGGGAACGGGTACTACTATGTTGTATGACAGCACGAAAGTTCTTTTACGCGGAATGGTGCGGTCGCTACAGAGCCCGGACAAGGATGGATGGGACGATCATGTGGAGTCGGGCGGCGAGTGTTTGTACGAAATGCACCAGATGGCCCGCCCGCTGTACAAGGGTTACCGAACGGACGCGTTGAATCGAGCGCCAGCGCTGGTGCCGGTTTATGAAAGGGCTGCCCGTGCGATACCGCACGTAAAGTCCATGGTAAAGGCGATCCGGCGCAAGGATCCTGCCGCGGCCGTACAAAGCGGCACCGCCGCTCTCGCTGAGATGTGATGCGGCGCCGCGGCCTTGGCGTACTGTATCGTACGTCGCAATTGCCGTTGCCGCTTAGCGGACTCGCCGCCGGGATAATTTAGTCGTAGGAGCCTGGCGAGTGTCGTGCTACCATTAGTATGTAGTTTGACAGTTCCGCTAATTGGCGTCTCTCGCATAGTCCGGCTAAACCGTCTATCCTGCCCGCGATTCGCTGCTCTGCAAATTTCAGAAAGAAGATCT